>NZ_JBEZUT010000136.1:0-21963 GCF_040636595.1 Kitasatospora sp. NPDC036755 | reverse complement strand
AGCACCGCGTACGACAAGCTGACCGTGTCGGTCAACGGCACCGCGCTGAAGACCTACTCCAACGTGGACGCCGCGGCCGGCTACCAGCAGCGCACCTTCGACCTGTCGTCCTACGCGGGCCAGTCCGTCACGCTGAAGTTCGCCGGGACCGAGGACGCCTCGCTCCAGACCAGCTTCGTGGTCGACGACACCTCCATCCAGACCGGCTGACGCCGACACCGCGCGCCCGGTGACCGGGGACCCGTCCGTGGGCCGCCGTTCACCGGGCGCCGTTCACCGGGGGGTCGGCCACCGGGCGTCGGTCACCGGGAGCCACCGGCCCGACCGGCCACCCGGGCCGGGCCGAGGGTGCCTCCCTATGCTGTCCGGATGACCAAGCCGATCGAACTGGTGATTTTCGACTGCGACGGTGTCCTGGTGGACACCGAGGTGATCGCGATCCGCGTCCTGCTGCGGCTGGGCCGGGAGCACGGCTGGCCGCTCACCGAGGCGGAGGCGGTCGAGACCTTCGTCGGGCGCACGGAGCAGGCCTGCAACGCGCTGGTCGCCGAGCGGCTCGGGGCGGAGGTGGCGGCCGTGTGGGGCGAGGGCTTCCGCGCCCTGCACGCCGAGGCCGTGGACGCCGGGCTGAGTCCGGTGGACGGCCTGCCGGAGGCGCTGGCCGGGATCACCCTGCCCACCTGCGTCGCGTCCAGCGGCACCCACGAGAAGATGCGCCACACCCTGGGCCGCACCGGCCTCCACGACCACTTCGCGGGGCGGATCTTCAGCGCCACCGAGGTCGGGCGCGGCAAGCCCGCACCCGACCTCTTCCTGCACGCCGCCCGCTCGATGGGCGTCGACCCGGCCGCCTGCGTGGTCGTCGAGGACAGCCGGCCCGGCGTCGAGGCCGCCCGCGCCGCCGGGATGCGGGCGCTCGGCTACGCGGGCGGCGTCACCCCCGCGGATCACCTGGCCGGCCCCGGCACCCTGGTCTTCGACTCCATGCGGGACCTGCCCGGGCTGATCGCGGCGGGCGCGGTCCACCGGGGGTAGCGCCAATTCGTTTGCCGGTCGCGGACGCGGGTGACAGGGTCGGACACCATGACCTCCTCCGACTCCGCGGCCCCCGCCCGCAAGCTGCACGCCGACGAACTGGACATCGACGAGGCGCTGGTGCGCGGGATGGTCGCCGAGTGCTTCCCGCAGTGGGCCGGCCTGCCGGTCGAGCCGGTGCTGCCGGCCGGGACGAGCAACGCGATGTACCGGCTGGGCGCGGAGCTGGTGGTGCGCGTCCCGCGGATCCCCGGCGTGGTCGAGGAGATCGCCAAGGAGGACGTCTGGCTGCGGCGCCTGGCCCCGCGGCTGCCGGTCCCGGTGCCGGTCCCGGTGGCGGTGGGCGGGCCGGTCGACGGCTGCCCCTGGTCCTGGTCGGTGCTGCGCTGGCTGGAGGGCACCACCCCGGTGCCCGGCCGGATCGCCGAACCCGGGCCGCTGGCCCGGGACTTGGCGGCCTTCGTGACGGCCATGCGCCGGATCGACCCGGCCGGGGCCCCCGCCGCCTACCGCGGCGAGTCGCTGGCGGAGCGTGACGCCCCGACCAGGAAGGCGATCGCGGCGGTGCCGGACCTCGTCGACACCGCCGCCGCGACCGCCGCCTGGGAGCACGCCCTGGCCGCCCCCGCGCCCACCGGCCCCCCGGTCTGGCTCCACGGCGACCTCCAGCCCGGCAACCTCCTGGTGGACCCGGCCGGGCGGCTGAGCGCCGTCATCGACTTCGGCTGCTCGGGCCTCGGCGAGCCGGCCGTCGACCTGATCCCCGCCTGGTACGTCCTGCCCGCGGCCGCCCGGGAGGCCTTCCGCGCGGCCGCGGCCCCCGACGACGCGGCCTGGGACCGCGCCCGCGGCTGGGCCCTGTCCGTCGCCCTGCTGGAGGTCGCCTACTACCGGGACAGCGACCCGAGGATGACCTCCATCGCCCGCCACGTCATCGCCGAGGTCCTCGCCGACCACGCGTAACCGACCACGCGTAGCCGACCAGGCGTAACCGACCACGCGCGGCCGGGCACGCGCGGCCGACCACGCGCAGCCGGGGGCGCCGCTCGATCACCGGTCCCGCGCGGCACTCGGACGAGCCGCCCCCGGCGCCGTGACGGCCCGCCCCCCTCCTACGGCTTCAGGTACGCCAGCACCGCCAGCACCCGGCGGTTGTCGTCGGCCGAGGCCTCGATGCCCAGCTTGGCGAAGATGCTGGTGGTGTGCTTGGCCACCGCGCTCTCGCTGATGCGCAGGCTGGTCATGATGAAGGCGTTCGAGCGGCCCTCGGCCATCAGTTCGAGGACTTCGTGCTCGCGCGGTGTCAGGTCGGCGGTGGCGCCTCGCGCCTTGCTGCGGGTCAGCAACTTCGTGATCACCTCCGGGTCCATCACGGTGCCGCCGGATACGACGGTACGGGCGGCGTCCATGAACTGGGCGGTGTTGGTCACCCGGTCCTTGAGCAGGTAGCCGACGGCGCCCCGGCCGTCGGCCAGCAGCTCCTGGGCGTAGAGCTGGTCGACGTACTGGGAGAGGACCAGCACCGGCAGGCCGGGCCGGTCGCGGCGGGCCTGGAGGGCGGCCTGGAGGCCGTCGTCGGTATAGGTGGGCGGCAGCCGGATGTCCACGATCGCGAGGTCCATCTCCTCCTCGCGCAGGGCCCGCTGCAGTTCGGGGCGGTTGTCCACCGAGGCGACCACGTCGCAGCCGTGGTCCCGGAGGGTCCTGATCAGCCAGTCCCGGAGGAGGAACTGGTCTTCGGCAAGGACGACGCGCACGGTATCTCCAGGGTCGCGGTGGTCGGTCCGCCCTGCGGACTGTGCAGGGCGAGGGTTCCGTCGAAGCTGCTCAGCCGGCGTTGGATGCCGCGCAGGCCGCTGCCCTTGGCCGGGTCCGCGCCGCCCCGGCCGTCGTCGGTGACCGTGATCCGCAGTGCGCCGTCCGCGTGCTCCAGGCCGATCCGGACCCGGCCGGCACCGGCGTGCTTGCCCGCGTTGGCCAGCAGCTCCCCGACCGCGAAGTACCCGGCGGACTCGACCGGCGGAGGCAGCCGGCCGGGCAGCGCCACCGCCACGTCCACGTCGAGGAAGCTGTCCAGCGCCAGGGACCGCACCGCGTCGCCCAGGCCCCGGTCCGCGAGCACCGGCGGATGGATGCCGTGCACCAGCTCCCGCAGGTCGCGCAGGGCCCGCTCGGAGGTGGCGCGGACCTGACGCAGCAGCTCGCGGGCGGCGGTCGGATCGGAGTCCAGTTTCCGGGTGGCGTCGTCCAGGGTGAGCCCGAGGGCGACCAGGCGCGCCTGCGCCCCGTCGTGCAGGTCACGCTCGATCCGGCGCAGCTCGGCGGCCTGGGCGTCCAGCGTGTCGGCCCGGGTTTCCGTCAACTCCGCGATGCGCTGCTCGAGTCGGCTGGTGCGCGGGGCGGTGAGCGCCCGGCGGGTCCACCGGGCGTGCCAGCGCAGGGCGGTCGGCGCGAGCCGGAGCGCGCCGACGGTGAAGGCCGCGCCGAGCAGGGCGGCGGCCAGCATCTCGGCGGTGGAGTGGACGTGCACGAAGGCGTACCAGTTCTGGTCGTCGACCAGCCGCCAGATGAACGGCTGGACGACCGCGCCGAACAGTCCGTAGTAGCCGAGCCAGAGCGGCGTGGCGACCAGCGTGCCGCCGATCCACGGTTCGAGCAGGGTCCAGCGGAGGTCGCGCCAGAAGCCTTCGGTGCTGAGGATGCCGGCGCCGAACGCGGAGTCGGCGGGCCCGGCGGGAGGCGGGTCGGAAGGACCGACCGGCACGCCCGACCACTCGACGGCCCGGAGCCGGTACCGGTCGGTCAGCCGGCGCAGCCGGCGGGCCGCGGACGGCAGCAGGGTGACGCCGATCCGGAGCGGGACGAGGGTGAGCACGCCGATCACCAGGAGGCTGGTCGCGGCGACCGGCAGTGTCGCCAGTGCGAGGAGCTGGCACCGTCCGGCGGCGACCAGGCCGCTGCGGAGGCCGCGGAGGCCCTTCTCCCCCCTTGCCATGGCCACCTGTCGATCCGTCATCTCAGTGCGCCCCGTGCGCCGCCGACGCCGTCATCGTAGCCGCCGGCGTCCGGAGCGCCCAGGGCACCGCGGTGAGCAGGCAGGCTCCGGCGAGCGTCACCATGGCGAGTGCGGAGCCTTCGGCCGTGAAGAGCAGCATGCCGAGGTTGACCAGGGTGTGGAAGCCGCCGGCGGTCAGCAGCCGGTTGCTCCGCACCCGTTCCTGGGCCAGCCCCAGCACCACGGACATCGAGACCGTGGCGACGAGGAACCCGCCCGCGTACACCGGCCCCTGCGCGAAGGCCTGCACGTGCCAGCCGGCCCAGGCCAGGCCGACCAGCGCCGAGGCCGGCAGCGGCCCGAACCTGGTCCGCAGCAGCGGCTGGAGCAGGCAGCGCCACCCGATCTCCTCACCGCAGGCGCCGAGCAACTGGGCCGCGACGATCAGCGCGAAGGGCTCCTTGAGGCTGCGCGGATCGGTGAACGCGGCCCCGCCGTGCGCCAGCGCGTACCCGCCGGCGCTGAGCGCGATGATCACGGGGGCGGTGAGCAGCACCAGCGGGAAGGCGGCGCCGCCGAACCGGGCACCGGGCGCGGGGCGCCCTCGGCCGCCGGGGCGGCGCCCTCCGGCCGGTCGGCCCGGGAGCGCGCCGCGCAGCAGTTCCCCGGTCCGCGCGGGCCAGAGCAGGGCCACCGTCAGCACCGCCACGGCGGGGCCGAACTGGGTGAGCTGCAGGACTTCGGCGGGGAGTCCGGTGCCGGGCTGGAGCGCCCCGAACAGGCCCGCCGCGAGGAAGGCGACCAGCAGGTACACCCCCGCCTGTGCCCGCCACCGCTGCCTCGGCTCCGCCGCCGCCGTCGCCGCCGTCGCCGCCGTCCTCGCCGCCGTCGTCGCCGCCGTCCTCGCCGCCGTCGTCGCCGCCTTCACCGGCTCGTGTTCCGTCCGCATGCCGCCCACCCCCGGGTGATCGCCGTTCGCCGTCACCGTCGACGATCCCGCTCGGCGCGCCCCCGGGCATTGCGTGTAGCTGTCGACTTCGGGGTGGGTCCAGGCACACCCCCGGGTGCGGACGCGCGGGAGGGGTCAGGGGCGGTCCCGGGGCACCCGGTGCTGCCACTCCCGGGTGAACACCACCGAGCCCGCCTCCAGTGCTCGCAGCTGTACGACGCTGAGGAAGTGCCCGGCGTCGCAGCGCAGTTGGGTGCGGGTCTGGACGGTGACGTCCCAGCCGATGTCGGGCCGTTCGAGCCGGACGGTGCGGTCGGTGCGGGCCTGGGCGCTGAGCGGGGCGCCGGTGAGCACCCGGTAGGCGGTGACGGTGTGTTCGTCGCGGACCAGGCCGTCGGGGTGGGTGCGGGTGCCGTCGTCGGCGGGGGAGAGCTCGGTGCGCCACTCGTGGCGGCCGATGTCGTGCACGGTGAGGTGTTCGGGCCGGGCGGTGAGCGGTTCGGTGAGGTGGATGTCGAGCGGTTCGGGCAGGTCCGGGTCCTCGAAGGTGACGGTCGGGGCGCCGACGTCGGCGGCGAGGTGGCGCACCGGCAGGCTCAGGGTGGAGCGGGACGGGTCGACGCCGAACCCGGTGTCCTCGGCCGGGGGCCACACCCAGGGCCAGTAGACCGAGGAGAGGGCGAGCCGGAGCCGGTGCCCGGCCGGGACGGTCCGGGCGCAGGCCGCGAGCTCGACCTCGGCGTCCGGGCCGTCGGCGGCGAGGACGCCCCGGGTGACGAGCTCCGAGGTGCCGTCCGGGCCGACCGCGCACAGCCGCACCGTGACCTGGGCGGGTGCCGTGTCCTCGCGCAGCCGCAGCCGCAGCCGCAGCCGTACGGTCGGGGCGCCGAGCAGTTCGACGGGTTCGGGCAGCGGCTGGGAGTCGAAGCAGACCGAGCGGCCGTCCTCCTCGCGCTGGTCCGGGGGCCGGTCGGCGGGGCGGCCGTGCGGGACGTAGCCGCCGGCGTTGAGGCCGGTGTGCTGCGGGGAGCGGACCTGGACGTACCGGTCGTGGGCGGCGGTGCCGGCGGTGCGCAGCGGCCCGTCCAGGCCGTAGTGGATCTCGCGGACGTCGGGGGAGGGCCAGGCCTCGTCGCCGGTCCAGCGGGTGCTGAGCCAGCTGCGCAGGGCGGGTTCCTTGAGGGCGCCGGTGTCGACGCCGCGCAGCCAGTGGTCCCACCAGCGCAGGGTGTCGGGCAGGGCGGCTTCGGGCAGGCCGTGCGGCCAGGGGCCGATCAGGGCGCGCGCGGTCGGGGACTCGGCGAGCAGCCGCAGCACGAAGGAGCAGGACGGGTCGCCCCAGCCGGCCACCGCGAGGGCGGGCACGGACACCGGGACGGTGGACTCGCCGGCCGTGAGCCAGTCGTCGACGGGCGGTCGCAGCGACTCCAGCCGGGCCAGCCAGGCGGCCCGCCAGGCGTCGCCGACGTGTCGTGGGTCCGGTGGCAGGGCGGCGTCGGCCACCAGGGCGGTGAGCCGGGTGTGCAGGTCGGCGGCGAGGAGGGCCCCGCCGAGCCGGTGGCCGCCCTCGGGGCAGGCGGTGACCACGGCGCCGACGGTGTCGGGGGTCCGGGCGGCGAGCCGCAGGGCGGTGGTGCCGGCCGTGCCGACGCCGAGCAGGCCGAGCCGGCCGTTGCACCAGGGGCGGAGGGCGAGCCAGGCGGCGACCTCGGCGCCGTCGGCCAGCTCCTGGTCGCCGCCGGGCTCGCCGGGGGTGCCTTCGGAGTTGCCGTGCCCGCGGGTGTCGACCCGGACGGCGGTGTAGCCGTGGCCCGCGTACCAGGGGTGGCGGCGGGCGTCCTCGGCGGCGGTGCGGTCGGTGAGGCGGTCGCCGGAGTACTCCAGCAGGGCGGGGCCGGGTTCGGCGCCGACCGGCCGCCACAGCCGGGCGGCCAGCCGTGTGCCGTCGGGCAGCGGGATGCGCAGGTCCTCGCGGGTGGTGTGGAAGGGGTAGGACGGCATGGCCGCTCCCATCGGTCCCGGGCGCCGGCGTTCCGACTGTGTTCGGTATTCCGACAGTAGGGGAGGGAGCGGCCCTTTTCCTGGTGAACGGATGCCGCCTGGTGAGCGGGCGCCGCCCGGTGAGGGTGCCGTCCGGTGCGCGGGCGCCGCCCGGGGACGCCCGCCGGTCAGGCCTTGCTCAGCCAGGCGGTGGCGTTGAGGGCGAGGGCGGCGTCGGTGCCCGCCGGGTCGTCCCAGCCGTTGTACAGGGTGTTGCCGGACTGGCCGGTGCCGTCGTCGATGGGGGAGCTGTCGCCCCAGATGGCGACCCGGCCGGAGCCGAAGGTGCTGGTGACGAAGAACGCGCCGGTGTTGCCGCTGTAGCCGGTCCGGTAGACCAGGCCCTTGACGTTCGGGTTGTCGGCGGGCTTGAGGGTGAAGGTGGTGCCGTTGCGCAGGATCGAGCCGGTGACGGTGCCGAAGGGGCCGTGCAGCACCGGGTCGGTCGGGGCGTTGGCGGCGCGCGGGTTGTCGGTGGTGATGTTGAGCAGGTCGACCGAGAAGCCGAAGGGGTCGTTGTTGTTCACCCCGTTGTTGGTCAGCAGGTCGTTGATGATCTTCGGGGAGTCCCAGCCGTCGTTGTTGCGGTCGCTGTTGATGTGGTCGGAGACCAGGAAGAGGCCGCCGCCGTTCTTCACGAAGTTCATGAGCGCGGTCTTCTCGCTCGCGGAGAACCTCGTGTTGGGCTCCGGGATCACGAAGGTGTCGAAGTTGGCGAGGTCGAGCGCCGCGCCGGTGCCGTAGCTGATGGTGGAGCCGGCCGGGAGGGTCTTCAGGCTGTACTGGCCGGTCTTCTGGAGGGCGACGCCCCAGGCGGACAGGGCGCCGGTCCAGCTCTTCTCGGTGGTGGGGCTGGCGTTCTGGGCGAGCGGGTCGGGCTGGCTGGTGCTGATGATCCAGTCGGCGTTGCCCGCGGTCTCGGCCTTGCTGTTGTCGAACAGCACCCGGTGCGGGGCGGTGGCCGAGGCGGCCCTGGTGGTGGGGGTGGCGGGGGCGGGCGCGGCGGTGGCGGCGGGGACGGTGAGTCCGGCCGTGAGCAGCGCCGTGCCGGCCAGGGCGGCAGCGGTTCGAATACGGATCGTCATGAGCCGTTCCTCCGTGGGGAGTTGAGGTGCCGGCGCGCAGGTTTTCGCGCGTAGAACGGGAGTATCCGCGCGTAGAGCGCGAGGTGAAAGACCTGCGAGGTTACGAGGCCTTGTACGGGTCGTGACGATCTCCGGGAGGCGCGCGGAAAGCGTGTGGAAACGGCGCGCACGCCGCGCGGAAGCGGTGCGTGAGCGGGGGGAGACGAATCCGTAATTGCACATGACTTGCAACTGCTCGCACCGAGGCGGAAAGATGGCCCAGCTTCGACCGCACTGCCGAAAGGACACGACGATGACCGCCCCCCGATGGCGCGACCGACTCACCCGTGAGGAGTGGATCCGCCTGGCCGGAATGGGCGGCTTCATCCTCGCGCTGCACGTCATCGGCTGGTTCACCCTGCTCGCGTTGGTCGAGCCGGAGCACTACGACGTCGGCGGCCAGGTGTTCGGCGCCGGCATGGGCCTGACCGCCTACACCCTCGGCATGCGGCACGCCTTCGACGCGGACCACATCGCGGCCATCGACAACACCACCCGCAAGCTGATGGGCCAGGGCAAGCGGCCGCTGTCGGTCGGCTTCTGGTTCTCGCTCGGGCACTCCTCGATCGTCTTCGGCCTCTGCGCCCTGCTGGCCTTCGGCATCCGCTCGCTGGCCGGCCAGCTGGAGTCCGACGACTCGACGCTGCACGAGATGACCGGCCTGATCGGCGTCACCGTCTCCGGCACCTTCCTGCTTCTGCTCGGCCTGATCAACCTGGGCGCCTTCAACGGCATCCTCAAGGTCTTCCGCCGGATGCGCCACGGCGACTACGACGAGGCGGAGCTGGAGCGCCAGCTGGAGCGGCGCGGGCTGATGAACCGCATCCTCGGCAGGGTCACCCGGGCCGTCACCAAGCCCTGGCACATGTACCCGGTCGGCCTGCTGTTCGGCCTGGGCTTCGACACCGCGACCGAGGTGTCCCTGCTGGTGCTGGCGGGCGGCGCGGCGGCCTTCTCGCTGCCCTGGTACGCGCTGCTCACCCTGCCGGTGCTGTTCGCGGCCGGGATGAGCCTGCTGGACACCATCGACGGCTCGTTCATGAACTTCGCGTACGAGTGGGCCTTCTCCAAGCCGGTCCGCAAGATCTACTACAACCTGACCGTCACCGGGCTCTCGGTGCTGGTCGCGCTGGTGATCGGCTCGATCGAGCTGATCGGCCTGCTCGGCGAGAAGCTGGACATCACCAGCGGACCGGTCGCCTGGATCGGCGGGCTGGACCTCAACTTCGTGGGCTACGCGATCGTCGGACTGTTCGTGCTCACCTGGGCGGCCGCGATCGCCTACTGGAAGTTCGGCAACGTCGAGGAGAAGTGGTCGGCCGGGCTGGCCGCGGGGGCGTCCGCCCCCGCGAAGTCCGAATAGCGAGCGCGACGAACCGAGGGGCCGGTGACCGGGGTCGGGTCACCGGCCCCTCGGGGTTTTCCGGGCCCGCGCGTCCTCCCGGGCCCGCGCGGGCCGGTGCGCGGCGGCCGGGACCGCGGCGGCGCTACTTCAGGGCGGCGAGCACCGCCTGCGCCATCACCCGCTCGCCGGTCGCGTTCGGGTGGAACGGCACCGCGGGCGAGCCGGGCAGCGCGCCCTCGATCCAGCGGTCGTCCGAGCAGACGTCGTGCCCGAGGGTCGGCGTCGCGGTGTCCACGTAGGTCGCGCCGTTCGCGGCCGCGGTGGACTCCAGGGCGGCGTTCAGCTTGTCGAGCACGCCGTGCATGTACTCCACGTCGCCCGGGGTCACCGGCTGGCGCAGGACGCACCGCGACCCGTCGGCGGGCAGCACCGAGGGGTAGCCGACCAGCAGCACTCGGGCGCCGGGCGCCTTGGCGTGGACGCGCCGGAGGGTGTCGGCCAGCTGCGGGGCGATGGTGGTGCGGATCCGCTCGGCCAGGTCGTCGGTGCCGTACTGCCAGGACATCGTGCTCCAGTCCCAGTGGCCGTGCTGGTAGACGTCCTTGCAGGGCGTGCCGAGCGGGTTGACCACGGCGCCGGCGATGCAGGTGGCGACCAGTTCTCCGAGGCCGAGGTCGCTCGCCGCGAGGTCGTTGCCGCCGATCCCGAGGGTGACCAGGTCGGTGTCGGCGGTCACCGCGTCCAGCTGCGGGTCGTTGACCCTGATGAAGGCGTCGTACTGGGGCTGGGTCATCGCCTTGATCTTGGCGGCGGAGCAGGTGACGTCGGTGTACGTGCCCGCCTTGAGGGCGTCGGCGACCAGGTGGCCGTAGTTGCGGTCGGAGCGCAGGCACAGGCCGGCCGACTGGCCCGGCACGCCGGCGCCGGCGGCGTAGGAGTCGCCCAGCGCCACGTAGTGCTTCGGTGCCGGGGCGGCGGCCTGGGCGGCGGTGGAGGTGAGCGCGAGCGCGGCGCCGAGGGCGACCGCGGCGAGGGCGGTGGAATTCCGGAGGTGCCGGGATTTCCGGGCAGGGCGGAGCACGGTTCCTCCTGGGGGGAGAGAAACGACGGGTGGGGGTCGTGCCGGGCCGGGCCGTGGCTACTCGCAGGTAAGTTACTGCCGGATTTCCCGGACGTCCATGGTGTGCGCGGAAATCGCCGACATTCCGTCAGGCGGATGCCGGGCGGCATTTCGCATTTCGCCCGCCGGTGGGCCGCGCGGCTCCTCGCGCGGCTTCACACGGCTCTCCGTACGACTCTTCGTACGACTCTTCGCGGCAATTCCGAAACGGCCCGGAGCGGAATTCGGGTCGGCGCCCCCCGCCCGCCGGTTGACCGGACGTCACCACCGGCCGCAGTATCGGGCGCACAGCGGCGGCGCGTCCCGGACGCGCGGCCACCGCGAGCCGCGACGGAGGACTGCGCATGGCCCTGGACGCCGACGTCATCGTCATCGGGGCGGGCCTCGCGGGCCTCGCCGCCACCGCCGAACTCGCCGACGCCGGACGGAAGGTGATCCTGCTCGACCAGGAGCCCGCGACCGGACTCGGCGGCCAGGCGCACTGGTCCTTCGGCGGCCTCTTCCTGGTCGACTCGCCCGAGCAGCGCCGGATGCGGATCCGCGACTCGCACGCCCTCGCCCGCCAGGACTGGTTCGGCACGGCCGGCTTCGACCGGCCCGAGGACGCCTGGCCGCGCCGCTGGGCCGAGGCGTACGTGGACTTCGCGGCGGGCGAGAAGCGCGCCTGGCTGCACGGCATGGGCGTGCGGTTCTTCCCGGTGGTCGGCTGGGCCGAGCGCGGCGGCCTCCTCGCCGACGGGCCCGGCAACTCGGTGCCGCGCTTCCACATCACCTGGGGCACCGGACCGGGGCTGCTGGAGCCGTTCGTCCGGAGGGTCCGCGCGGCCGCCGCGCGCGGCCTGGTGGACCTGCGCTTCCGGCACCGGGTCACCGGGCTGTCCGCCACCGCGGGCGCCGTCGACACCGTCACCGGCGAGGTGCTGGTGCCGAGCCCGGCGGGCCGGGGCGAGGCCAGTTCGCGCGAGGTGGCCGGGGGCTTCGAGCTGCGCGCCCAGGCCGTGGTCGTCACCTCCGGCGGCATCGGCGGCAACCACGACCTGGTCCGCAAGGCCTGGCCGGCCCGGCTGGGCACCCCGCCCGCCAAGCTGCTCTCCGGGGTGCCCGCGCACGTCGACGGACTGATGCTGGAGATCGCCGGCCGGGCCGGGGCCAGCCTGATCAACGGCGACCGGATGTGGCACTACACCGAGGGCATCGAGAACTGGGACCCGATCTGGGCCCGGCACGGCATACGCATCCTGCCCGGCCCGTCCTCGCTCTGGCTGAACGCGCGCGGCGAGCGGCTGCCCGTCCCGCTGTTCCCCGGCTTCGACACCCTCGGGACGCTCGAACACATCATGTCCACCGGGTACGAGTACACCTGGTTCGTGCTGAACCAGCGCATCATCGAGAAGGAGTTCACCCTCTCCGGCTCCGAGCAGAACCCCGACCTGACCGGGAGGTCGGTGCGCGGCGTGCTCGGCCGGGCGCTGCCCGGCGCCCCCGCCCCGGTCCGGGGCCACCTGCGGCACGGGCGGGACTTCGTGGTCGCGGGCAACCTCGCCGACCTCGCCCGGGGCATGAACGCCAAGGCCGGCCGGCCGTTGATCGACCCGGACGGGCTGCGCCGCACCGTCGAGGAGCGCGACCGGCAGCTGGCCAACCCCTTCACCAAGGACCTCCAGGTCACCGCGATCCACGGCGCCCGCCGCTACCTCGGCGACCGGCTCGTCCGCACCGCGGCCCCGCACCGCATCCTCGACCCGGCCGCCGCCCCGCTGATCGCCGTCCGGCTGAACATCCTGACCCGCAAGTCGCTGGGCGGACTGGAGACCGACCTGGACTCCCGGGTGCTGCGGCCGGACGGCGAGGTGCTGCCGGGCGTGTACGCGGCCGGCGAGGCGGCCGGGTTCGGCGGCGGGGGAGTGCACGGGTACCGCTCGCTGGAGGGGACGTTCCTGGGCGGCTGCCTGTTCTCGGGGCGCACGGCCGGCCGGGCGGCGGCGCGCGCGGTCGGGTAGCGCGGGCGCACGCCGAGGCCGGACGGCGGGCCGTGCGGGCGCGTCGGGGAGGGCCGCGCGGGGCCCACGACCCGGTGCGCCCCCTCCCCCGTGGGGGGCGCACCGGCACGGCCTGTCCAAGCCTCCCGCGCTCCGTCGGCCGGGACTATCCACTTCCGGCCCGGGCGGCGGATCTTTCCGGACAGTCCGCCGCCGGGCCCGGGCCGGGTCGTCGGGCCCGGGCCGGACGTGCCGCCCCCGGGCCGAAGCGGCGGGCGGCGGTCAGGAGTTGCGGCCGAGGGTCTGCGAGGGCGAGCGTCCGTAGGCGCGCCGGTAGTCCGCGCTGAACCGGCCGAGGTGGGTGAAGCCCCAGCGGCAGGCGACCTCGGTCACCGTGCCGTGGGCCCGGCCGTCGGCGATGGCGAGCAGGTCGTGGTGGGCGCGGTCGAGCCGCACGCGCCGCAGGTAGGCCAGCGGCGTGGTGTCCAGGTGGCGCCGGAAGCCCTCCCGCAGGGTGCGCAGGCTGACCCGGGCGGCGAGGGCGATGTCGGCGACGGAGAGCGCCTCGCCGGCGTGCTCCGCGCAGTAGTCGGCGGCCCGGCGCAGTGGGCCGGGCAGCGGGGCCCGGCCGCGGTCGGGCTGTGTCCGGCTCAGTGAGTGGGGCTGGGCGTCCAGCAGGGTGTCGACCAGCAGCCGTTCGAACTGCCGCATGCCCAGCGGGGACCGGCGGCCCAGCTCCGAGACGCAGAACGCGCGGAAGGCGTCGGCCAGTCGGAGCCAGTCCCGGACGGCCGGGTCGGCCGGGTCGAGGACGGGCGTGAAGTGCAGCTGGTCCTGCGGCAGGTCGCCGAGCCGTACGGCGAGCGCCTCCTCCACGGACTCCCGGGACATCGCCAGCGCCCCGTTCAAGGCCTCGGCGTCCCACTCCATGGTGACCCGGTCCCCGGGCCCGGCCACGGACAGCGCGGACGGCAGCTCGGTGCCGTTGCTGACGACCCGGCCGCCCCCGGCGTACGGCAGGATGACGTTGTAGAAGTCCGGGAGGTCCCCGGTGCTCAGGTGCACCGGCGCCCCGTACCCGAGGTCGTAGAGCGCGACCGGGCCCTCGTGGAACGAGCGGAACCGGCCCGGGAGCCGCTGTTCGCCCCGCACCGTCAGCCGGTGCGGGGCCAGCCGGGCGCCCACCACGTGGCGGAGCTCCTCGATGCTGTTCCCCTCGTAGAGCGAGACCGGACCGGTCCCGGCTCCTGGCGGCGCCGTTCCGGCGGTTCCCGGTGCGGCTTCGGTGGTTCTCGGTGCTGTTCCGGTGGTTCTCGGTTCCGCTTCGGTGGCCACGGATGTCCCCCTGCCCGTGAGAGCGACCCGCGCTTCCCCCCTTGTCGGCGCGGAGTCGTGCGCATCCTAAGCGAAGGGAGGGGCTCCTGTTGAGAGTCTTGTCATACCGGGATCCGACCCGCGGCCGGGGTGGTGGTGGGGTGCCGGGTACAGTGCGGAGGCCGGTGCGCAGGGAGCCGTCGGCCAGGAGGGGTCAGGAGAACCGATGAGCCGCCGAGACCGCGACGGTGCCCGGGTCCGCGAACGGGGCGCCGGCGCCCCGGTGACCGTCACGGTCTGCCGGGGCTGCTGCTGCGGCACCGAGGCGAAGCACCCCGGGGTGGACCACGCGGGCCAGTACGAGCGGCTGCGGACGGCGGTGGGCTCGGCGGGCCGGGTCCGGGCGGTCAAGTGCCTGGACGTGTGCACCCAGTCCAACGTGGTGGTGGTCGGCCCCTCCGCGGAGGGCCGGGCGGCGGGCGGCCGGCCGGTGTGGCTGGGCTTCGTGCTGATGGACGAGATGATCGACGACATCGCCGCCTGGGTGCGCGCGGGCGGTCCGGGTCTCGCCGATCCGCCGGGGCTGCTCGACCTCCAGCTGATCTCGGTCTCCCGGCGGGTCCGCGAGGGCCTGCCGGAGTGAGGCCGCGGGGGCCCGCCGGAGCGGGGCCGCACCCCGGAGGTACTGGCTGATCGTCAGATCACGGCCGCCGACGACGGACCCGGGTCCGCCCCGGGGCCTTCCCCACTACCATGACCGGTGGCGTCGGGCCGTTCCGGACGCCGCCCAGCCGTTTCCGCGTTCCGCGCGAGGGAGAAGCCGATGACGACGGTCTGCCGCATCTGCGCGGGCACCGGCCGGACCGCCGGACTCAGCTGCCGGACCTGCCAGGGCACCGGAACCACCGAGGTGGGCGGCGGGGGCGGCAACTGCTTCCTCTGCGACGGCACCGGGGTGTACGTGCGCTACCGGGTGGACGCGACCGGCGCCAAGCACGCCTACCGGGACGAGATCTGCCGCACCTGCGACGGCACCGGCAACCGGACCGCGACCCAGTGGGACGAGCCCTCCGGCTGACCTTCCGGCCCCGGCCGGCCGTCCGCGGGGGCGGCCGGACACCGGCCCCGGTCCGTGGGGCCACCGGGGGCCATGATGCGGCGTCACGACGGTACGGGCACGTCCTTTACCGAATCATGGTCGAACATTGGCGTTCGAATGGGGGGTACGCTGCGACCCGTTCACCCGGCGTCCGTGCGCGATCAACGCGCCGCTGGAAGAGTCCCGCGCATGGATATCCCCAACATGGGCGTGCCGGCCAAGCTTGCCGACCGCATGAGCATGGCCGAGCAGCACGAGTACCTGCGGGCCCGTTTCTCCCGCCGCCGGATGCTGCGCGCCGGCGCCGTGACGGTGGGCGCCGTCGCCGTCGGTGGCGCGCTGGGCGGCGGGACGGCCTTCGCCGCCCCGGCCGGTCCGCAGCTGCTGACCGGTGGCACGACGAACGGCGTCGACGGCTCGCTGGTCGCGCCGATCGGCCGTCACCTCCAGTTCGGCCCGGAGCCGGACACCCAGTTCCGCGTCTCCTGGCAGGTCCCGGCCCCGGTCAAGAAGCCGTTCCTGCGCTTTGGCAGGACCCCGTGGGAGCTGAGCCACAAGGTCCAGGCCGAGGTCCGCGCCCTGCACACCCCGGCGCTGACCCCGAACAGCCAGCCGGTGGACCAGTACTACCTGCACGTGGCGCTGGAGGACCTGCGCCCCGACACCACCTACTACTACGGTGTCGGCCACGAGGGCTTCGACCCGGCCTCGCAGCAGCGGATCTCCACCCTGCACACCTTCCGCACCGCGCCGTCCCGCGACCACCGCTGGGGCAAGGTGTACGAGCCGTTCACCTTCACCGCCTTCGGCGACCAGGGCGTCAGCTCGCACGCGGCCGGCAACGACCACATCATCAAGGCCCAGAACCCGGCCTTCCACCTGCACGCCGGCGACATCTGCTACGCCGACCCGGCCGGTTCCGGCACCGACCCGGACAAGTCCGTCTTCAACGCGAAGACCTGGGACGACTTCCTGGTGCAGACCGAGACGGTCGCCGCCGACATCCCGTGGATGGTCGCGTACGGCAACCACGACATCGAGGCCTGGTACTCGCCGAACGGCTACGGCGGCGAGAACGCCCGCTTCTTCCTGCCGAACAACGGCCCGGACCCGCGCACCGTCCCCGGCGTCTACACCTTCCGCTACAAGAACGTCGGCGTCATCTCGCTGGACGCCAACGACGTCTCCTACGAGATCCCGGCGAACCTGGGCATTTCGGCGAACAAGCAGACCAAGTGGCTGGAGCGTACCCTCAAGGACCTGCGCAACGACGAGACCGTCGACTTCGTCGTGGTCTTCTTCCACCACTGCGCCTTCTCCACCACCGTCGCGCACGCCTCCGAGGGCGGTGTCCGCGAGGCCTGGGTGCCGCTGTTCGAGAAGTACCGGGTGGACCTGGTCATCAACGGCCACAACCACATCTACGAGCGCACCGACGCGATCCTCGGCAACAAGGTCTCGAAGCAGGTGCCGAGCGGCGCCACCATCGAGCCGGCCAAGGACGGCGTGGTCTACGTCACCGCGGGTGCGGCCGGCCGCAGCCTGTACAAGTTCGACGTGCCGGACACCTACGAGGGGCACGAGAACCACCAGGACGAGGTGAAGACCTACTACTGGAGCAAGGGCAAGGTGAAGACCCCCGAGACCATCCAGTGGTCGCGGGTGCGCTACACCGGCTACTCCTTCATCAAGGTCGACGTCACCCCGAAGCAGCTGGGCCAGAAGTCGGTCATGAAGGTCACCGCGCTGGCCGAGGACGGCACGCAGATCGACAACTACACGATCCTGCGCAAGGTCGGCGAGGGCTGGGACTCGGACCGCGACGACGACGGCCAGGGCGGCGGCTGGGGCTGGTAGGACTCGCCCCTGATGGGACGACGCCCGTGGTGGGACGAGTCCCTGGTCCCGTAGGGCCGGTGGGGCCCCGGCGCCGGAGGTCCGGTGCCGGGGCCCCGGTGCGTTCGGAGCCGGGTCAGCGCCGGGGGCCGTACATGATCACGCCCACCCCGGCCAGGCAGATCAGCGCGCCCAGCACGTCGTAGCGGGTCGGCCGGAAGCCGTCCACGGCCATGCCCCACAGCAGTGAGCCGGCCACGAACACCCCGCCGTACGCGGCCAGCACCCGGCCGAAGTCGCTGTCCGGCTGCAGGGCGGCGACGAAGCCGTACGCGCCGAGCACCACCACGCCCAGCCCGGCGAGCCACCACGGCCGTTGCTCGCGCACGCTCTGCCAGATCAGCCAGCAGCCGCCGATCTCGGCGAGCGCGGCGAGGGCGAACAGGGCGATGGAGCGCAGGACGGTCATGGCCGCCCAGCCTACGTGCCTCAGGTCTGGCGGTAGGTGGCGAGGAATCGCCCGATCCGGTTGATGGCCGTCTCCAGGTCGTCGGCCCGGGGCAGGGTGACGAAGCGGAAGTGGTCCGGGCGGGGCCAGTTGAAGCCGGTGCCCTGGACGACGTGGATCTTCTCGCGCAGCAGCAGGTCCAGCACGAACCGCTCGTCGTCGACGATCCGGTGCACGGCCGGGTCCAGCCTGGCGAAGGCGTAGAGCGCGCCCTTGGGCTTGACGCAGCTGACGCCGGGGATCTCGTTGAGCGCCTTGACGGCGATGTCGCGCTGTTCGGTGAGCCGGCCGGAGGGCAGTACCAGGTCGTTGATGGACTGGTGGCCGCCGAGCGCCGCCTGCACGGCGTACTGGGCGGGGACGTTGGGGCACAGCCGCATGCCGGAGAGCATGGTCAGGCCCTCCAGGTAGTCGGTGGCGTGCTGCTTGGGGCCGGAGACGACCAGCCAGCCGCTGCGGAAGCCGGCCACCCGGTAGGACTTGGAGAGGCCGTTGAAGGTGAGGGTCAGCACGTCGTCGGCCAGGGCGGCCAGGCAGTGGTGCTCGGCGCCGTCGTACAGGATCTTGTCGTAGATCTCGTCGGCCAGCACCATCAGGTGGTGGCGGCGGGCCAGGTCGAGGATGCCCTCCAGCAGTTCCTTCGGGTAGACCGCGCCGGTGGGGTTGTTGGGGTTGATGACGACGATCGCCCTGGTGCGGGCGGTGATCTTGGCGGCGATGTCGTCCAGGTCCGGGTACCACTCGGCCTCTTCGTCGCACAGGTAGTGCACGGCCTTGCCGCCGGCCAGCCGGACCGCCGCCGTCCAGAGCGGGTAGTCGGGCATCGGCACGAGCACTTCGTCGCCGTCGTCCACCAGCGCGGTGACGGCCATCTGGATCAGCTCGGAGACGCCGTTGCCGAGGTAGACGTCATTGACGGTGACGCCCTGGACCCCGCGCTGCTGGTAGTACTGCACCACCGCCCGGCGGGCCGGCAGGATGCCGCGCGAGTCGCTGTAGCCGTGCGCCCGGGGCAGGTTGCGGATGATGTCCTGGATGATCTCCTCGGGCGCCTCGAAGCCGAACGGGGCGGGGTTGCCGGTGTTCAGCCGCAGCACGCTGTGCCCGGCCTCCTCCAGGGCGTTGGCCTGGTCGACCACCGGCCCCCGGATCTCGTAGCACACGTCATTGAGCTTGCTGGACTGTCGAAACTCCATCTGCGGCCTCCCGACCGTCACCACCGCTCCGTTGCTTCAGCTTTGTTCTACCAAGTGTGTACTTGGAAAGTCCAACCTCTTGGCTATGCTGATCCGCATGTCACGCCGAAGCTACGACCAGTACTGCGCCGTCGCCCGCGCCCTGGACGCGGTGGGGGAGCGCTGGAGCCTCCTGATCGTCCGTGAGCTCCTCGGCGGCCCGCGCCGCTACACCGACCTGCACGCCGACCTGCCCGGCGTCTCCACCGACATCCTGGCCGCCCGGCTCAAGCAGCTGGAGGCCGACGGGCTGGCCACCCGCCGCAAGCTCGAACGGCCCGCCAGCGCGACGGTCTACGAACTGACCGGGCGCGGCCGCGAACTGCGGCCGGTCGTCGAGGCGCTGGGGGAGTGGGGCCTGGCCGCCCTCGGCGAGCAGCGGCCCACCGACGCCGTGCGCGAGCACTGGTTCACGCCGCCGAAGGCGGAGGTCGCGGCCGGCTGACGGCCGACCGGGCGCGGCGGGTGCCTCGTGCGCCCCGACCGGTGGTCCGACGGCTCCCCGGAGGCTCCCCGGCGGCGTTCCGGAGGCGTTCCGCGCGACGGGGCGACGGGGCGACGGCAGGGCCCCGTCACCGACCGCCGCCCCGCGGGCCCGGGATGGCGCGGGCCGATGAACGGGTACCGGACGTGCGATGGGCGCCGGGGCCCGGCCGCCGCCCCGGGCCGGTGCGGACGTACGATCGTCGGACCGTCGAACCGCAGGAATCGGTCCAGGAGAGCGGAGGCCAGCCCGTGCCCACCCCCTACCGCAGCTACGCCAGCTACGTCGCCGTCGGTGACTCCTTCACCGAGGGCATGTGCGACGACCTGCTGCCGGACGGCCACTACCGGGGCTGGGCGGACCGGGTCGCCGAGGCCCTGGCCACCGAGCACGCCGCCGGGGGCAGCGGTGAGGGCGCCGCCGAGAACAGCGGTGAGGGCGCCGGCTTCCGGTACGCCAACCTCGCCGTCCGCGGCAAGCTCATCGGCCAGATCCACGACGAGCAGCTCGCCACCGCCGCCGCGATGGGCGCCGAACTCGTCACCCTGGCCGGCGGCCTCAACGATGTGCTGCGCCCGGGCTGCGACATCGACGAGGTCGAGCGGCAGCTCGGCCGCTGCGCCGCCGAACTGCGCGCCACCGGCGCCACCGTCGTGCTGTTCACCAGCACCGACCCCACCCGCCGGATGGCGGGCAGCACCCGGCTGCTGCCGACCATCCTGCGGATGAAGGGCTTCGTCCAGGAACTGGGCGGCCAGGACGGCTTCGCCGTGGTCGACCTGTTCTCCGCGCCCTGCTTCGACGACCGCCGGCTCTGGGCCGAGGACCGCCTCCACCTGTCGCCCGAGGGCCACCGCCGGGTCGCCGAGGGCGTGCTGGAGGCGCTCGGCCGCCCCGCGGCCTTCGACTGGCGCGCCCCGCTGCCCGCCGCCGACCGGGCCGGCCGCGCCGAGCGGCTGCGCGAGGACGCCCGTTGGCTCGGTACCCACGTCGGCCCGTGGATCGGCCGCCGCCTCACCGGCCGCTCCTCGGGAGACGGCCGCCCGGCGAAGCGGCCGGAGCTGCTGCCGTACCAGCCGCAGCCGCAGCCGCAGTCGTAGCCGCAGCCGGGGCCGGGGCCGGGGCCGGGATTCTAGGACTCGGGGCCGGCCGGCTCCAGGACCAGGCTCGCCATCGGGGCGTGGGTGGTCCAGCCGAGCGCGGTGTAGAGCGCCTGTCCCTCCGGGGTGCCGACCAGCACGCCGGTGCGCGCGCCCCGAGCGTGCGCGGCGGACTGGAGCGTGTGCATCACCAGGGCGCCCAGGCCCCGGCGGCGGTGCTCAGGCACGGTGGTGATCTGGTCCGGTACGGTCACCGGGCCGGCCAGGCCCGCCTGGCCGCGTGCGGCCAGGTGCCCCTCCTCGGTGCGCACCAGCACCCGCAGGACCCCGCCCCGCTCCCAGGTGGTCACGGTGTACCCGGCCGGGGCCGCGTGCCGCTCGGCGGCGAGCGGGACGCTCATCAGGAAGCCCGGCGCGTCCAGCCGCCACCGCTCGTCCAGCCAGGGGCGCACGGTGGCGTCCTCGGCGAACAGCTTCAGCCAGGTGCCCGGGGCGGTGACGGTCTCGCCGAGCTTGCGGACATCGGCCTCGGTCGGTTCCGGCAGCACGTGCCGACCCACCTCGCCGACCGGTGCGCCGACGTCGATGCTCCAGCCCCAGGGCCGGTCCACCGGGTCGGCGGAGCCGCGGGACACGGACCAGCCCGCGATCCACATCCGGACGAGTTCCCCGGTGTTCGGGTCCTGCATGACGCCCACCCCCGTTTGTAATGGTCTCTATCGGGATTCATACCTTACAGACGTCGAGGGGCGTCTGCCCAGTAGGATTTCCGGGTTCACGGCGCCGCCCGGCGCCCGTCGCTGGAAGGACCCCGGAACGTGCGCGAGACCGAGTCGCCGCAGGACCCCACGGCGGCCGCGCCGACCCCGCTCCAGTCCGACTGCGCCGACTGCTTCGGGCTCTGCTGCGTCGCCCTGCCGTTCTCCGCCGGCGGTGACTTCGCCATGAACAAGCTGCCCGGCAGTCCCTGCCACAACCTCCAGGCCGACTTCCGCTGCGGCATCCACGTGCGGCTGCGCGAGAGCGGCTTCCAGGGCTGCACCGTCTACGACTGCTTCGGCGCCGGGCAGCGGGTCTCCCAGGTGACCTTCGGCGGCCGCAGCTGGCGCGAGGAGCCGGACAGCGCCAAGGCGATGTTCGACGTCTTCCCGGTCGTGCGGCAGCTGCACGAGCTGCTGCGGTACCTCACCGAGGCGCTCACCTTCGCCCCCGCCCTCCCCGTCCACGAGGAGCTGCGGCAGGCCCTGGCGGAGACCGACCGGCTGGCCGGCGGCACCCCCGAGGAGATCCTCGCCGTCGACGTCCCGGCCCACCGGCAGCGGGTCAGCGAGCTGCTGCTGCGGGCCGGCGAACTGGTCCGGGCCGAGGTCCCGCGCCGCCGCGAGCTCCGGGGCGCCGACCTCTTCGGCGCCCGGCTGCGCGGCGCCGACCTGCGGGGGGCCAACCTGCGCGGCGCCCTGCTCGTCGCGGCCGACCTCGCCGGGGCGGACCTGCGGCTCGCCGACCTGGTCGGCGCCGACCTGCGGGACGCCGACCTGGCCGGCGCGGACCTCACCACGGCGCTCTTCGTCACCCAGGCCCAGCTCGACGCCGCCCGCGGCGACGCCACCACCCGCCTCCCGGCCGCCCTCACCCGGCCCGGCCACTGGCCCGAGACCGCCCCGGCCCCGGCGGCCGGTGCCAGGAACGGCCGGGGTGGCGGCGGCTGAGCAGGATCTTGTCCGCGAGCTGCTTGCGGATCGGGTCGGTGCTCGGGTCCCAGTTGGTGTTCGGGACCAGGACGGCCTGCTTGCCGTCCTC
>NZ_JBEZUT010000135.1:0-22041 GCF_040636595.1 Kitasatospora sp. NPDC036755 | reverse complement strand
AGCACCGCGTACGACAAGCTGACCGTGTCGGTCAACGGCACCGCGCTGAAGACCTACTCCAACGTGGACGCCGCGGCCGGCTACCAGCAGCGCACGTTCGACCTGTCGTCCTACGCGGGCCAGACGGTCACGCTGAAGTTCGCCGGGACCGAGGACGCCTCGCTCCAGACCAGCTTCGTGGTCGACGACACCTCCATCCAGACCGGCTGAGCCCGGGCCGGCTCCTGACGGGCCGGTGAACCAGGACAGGTGAGGGGCCCGGTGGCTACGGCTGCCGGGCCCTTGTCGTGCGTCGGGCCCTTGTCGTGCGTCGGGCCCTTGTCGTGCGTCGGGGCGGTGGTGTGGTCCTGCGGCGGTGCGGCGGTGCGGCGGTGGCGGGCGAAGAAACGTATCTCCTGAGGCGTGGCGAAACTCTTGACGGTCCCTGCGGGCACCTCTAGGTTCAGCGCTGCAAGTTTCCGGCAAGTTGCAGCAAGTTCCTGCAGCTTCGCCCCTTCGGCTGCCCCACCCCAGCCACCCCCAGGAGACGACGTGGTCACCACCGCCCCCACCCTCCCCCGGCCTTCGGCCGTGGGGACCCCCAGGCCCGCCCGCGCGGCCGGCGCGCTCGCCGCCTCGGCGGCGCTCGCGCTCTCGCTCGGCACCTCCCTCGGCGCCCCCGCCGCCCAGGCGGCCCCGCCCGCCGACAACGGCAAGGACGTCACCGCCACCCTCTTCGAATGGCGCTTCGACTCGGTCGCCCAGGCCTGCACCTCCACCCTCGGCCCCAAGGGCTACGGCTTCGTCGAGGTCTCCCCGCCGCAGGAGCACATCCAGGGCGCGCAGTGGTGGACCTCCTACCAGCCGGTCAGCTACAGGATCGCCGGACGGCTCGGCGACCGCACGTCCTTCAAGAACATGGTCACCGCCTGCCACGCGGCCGGGGTCAAGGTGATCGCCGACGCGGTCGTCAACCACATGTCGGCGGGCTCCGGCACCGGAACCGGCGGCACCGCGTACACCAAGTACAACTACCCCGGCACGTACCAGGACCAGGACTTCCACACCTGCCGCCAGCCGATCACCGACTACCACGACCGCGGCAACGTCCAGAACTGCGAGCTGGAGGGCCTCTCCGACCTGGACACCGGCAGCGCGTACGTCCAGACCACCATCGCCCACTACCTGGACGACCTCGCCTCGCTCGGCGTGGACGGCTACCGGGTCGACGCCGCCAAGCACATCGCCGCCGCCGACCTCGCCGCGATCAAGGCGAGGATGGCCAACCCCAGGGCCTACTGGGTCCAGGAGGTCATCTACGGCGCCGGCGAGCCCGTCCAGCCCACCGAGTACACCGGCACCGGCGACGTGGACGAGTTCCGGGTCGGCATGGACCTCAAGCGGATGTTCACCACCGACAAGCTCGCCAACCTCAGCGGCTGGGGCGCCTCCTGGGGCTACCTGCCGAGCGGCCAGGCGCGCGCCTTCGTCGACAACTGGGACACCGAGCGCAACGGATCCACCCTCAACTACACCTACGGCAACACCTACACGCTGGCCAACGTCTTCCTGCTGGCCTCGCCGTACGCCGCCCCCAACGTCTACTCCGGCTACTCCTTCACCAACAGGGACGACGGCCCGCCGAACGGCGGCACCGTCAACGCCTGCTACCAGGACGGCTGGAACTGCACCCACGCCTGGCGGCAGGTCGCCAACATGGTCGGCTTCCGCAACGCGGTGGCGGGCACCGGGGTGACCGACTGGTGGTCCAACGGCGGCAACGCCATCGCCTTCGGCCGGGGCAACCGCGGTTACGTCGCGATCAACCACGAGACCGGCGCGATCACCCGGACCTTCCAGACCGGGCTGCCGGCCGGCACCTACTGCGACGTCCAGCACGGCGACCCGCAGACGGGCGGCGGCTGCACCGGGCCGACGTACCAGGTGGGCGCCAACGGGCAGTTCACCGCGACGGTCGGCGCGGGCGACGCGGTCGCGCTGTACGTCCAGCCCGGCACGAGCGTCTCCGCCGCCTCCTTCAACGTCAACGCCACCACCTCGGTCGGGCAGAACGTCTACGTGGTCGGCGACGCCGCCGCGCTCGGCGGCTGGGACCCGGCGAAGGCGCTGCCGCTCTCCTCGTCCGGCTACCCGGTCTGGTCGCTGTCGCTGTCGCTGCCGGCCGGCACGTCCTTCCAGTACAAGTACGTCCGCAAGGACGCGAGCGGCGCGGTGACCTGGGAGTCCGGCGCCAACCGGACGGCCACGGTGCCCTCGGGCGGGACGGTCGCGCTGAACGACACCTGGCGGCCCTGAGGCCCGGCGCGGGAGCCGGACCCCCGCCGGGGCGTTCGGGCGGAGGCCCGGCTCCCACGGGAGCCGGACCCCCGCGAGGCCCGGGCGGGCGGGGGCCGGTCCGTCACCCCCGCCCGATGTACGGCATCGCCGTCGCCATCACCGTGGCGAACTGCACGTTGGCCTCCAGCGGCAGCCCGGCCATGTGCCGCACGGTGCGCGCCACGTCGGCCACGTCCATGGTCGGCTCGGGGGCGATCCGGCCGTCCGCCTGCCGCACGCCCGCACCCATCGCCGCCGTCATGTCGGTCGCCGCGTTGCCGATGTCGATCTGCCCGCAGGCGATCCGGTACGGACGGCCGTCCAGTGACAGCGACTTGGTCAGACCGGTGACGGCGTGCTTGGTCGCCGTGTAGGCGATCGAGTGCGGGCGCGGGACGTGTGCGGAGATCGAGCCGTTGTTGATGATCCGGCCGCCCGGCGGGTCCTGCGCCTTCATCTGCCGGAACGCGGCCCGGGCGCAGAGGAAGGCGCCGGTCAGGTTGAGGTCGACCACGGCCCGCCAGTCCTCGACCGCCAGCTCCTCCACCGGGACGGCCGGCCCGAAGGCGCCGGCGTTGTTGAACAGCAGGTCCACCCGGCCGTGGCCCCCGGCGGCCGCGGCGAACAGCGCGTCCACCGCGTCCGGGTCGGTGACGTCGGTCGGCACCACGTCGGCCGGGGCGGCGCAGAGCCCCGCGGTCTCCCACAGCGGCCCGGGCCGCCGGCCGGCCAGTACCGTCCGCCAGCCGGCCGCGGCCAGTTCGACTGCGACGGCCCGGCCGACGCCGCTCCCGGCCCCGGTGACGACGGCGATCCGCTGGTTCATGGCACCCTCCTCGACGACCGTGCCCGGTCGGCCCCGGGCCTCCCGTCGGGCCCGCTCCGGAGATCGTCGCGGATCGCCGGGCCGCCGTCACGGGTCGAAACCCCCGGAATCCGGACGGTTCGGCGAGGGGCCGGCGGCCACCCCCGCCATCCGGCCCCCGCCGACCGGCGGGAGTGGTGAGGGGCTTTACCTGATCGCGAACAAACATTGGATTTCCGGTGGCCACCGCGCAACCGGGCCGACCCGACCCACGTCATAAGATCGCAGGAAGGCGCACCCCCGCGAGGGGCGGCGCGCCATCGCTCCGGGGGACGCACCAGTGCTCTGCCCCGGTCTGTCCGGCCCCACCGGGGGGCCGCCGCCCGGTCAGACGGACCGGGCGTGACATTCGGTCGGAGAGTCCTCACCGTGCTTAGGCAGTCGTCCCGTTCCCGCGCCGTCCTGTCCGGCGCCGCCGTGCTCGCTCTGGCCGCCTCGCTCGCGGCCTGCGGGAGTTCCGGCGGTGGGAAGGGGGACAGCGCCACGGCGAAGGCCACCGCCGCCGGCAGCAGCGCGGCGGGCAGCCCGAGCGCCACCGGCACCGGCACCAGCCCGGCCGCGACCGGCAGCCCGGCCGCCGCGGGCAAGGTGCTGATGCCCACCGGGCCCGCCGCCAACCTCAGCAAGTCCCGGGACACCGGCGCCGGCCCGATCATGATGACCAAGCTGACCGGTGCGAAGTCCGGCGTCACCGGCCAGGTCTGGGTCTGGCTGCCGCCCGAGTACAACGACCCCAAGTACGCCAAGACCGGCTTCCCGGTGCTCACCCTGTTCGCCGGCGGCCAGAGCAACGGCTACAACACCTGGACCGACAACCAGCTGCCGATCCAGGAGGAGAACGAGCGCCTGGTCAAGGAGGGCAAGTCCCACCCGTTCATCATGGTCATGCCGGTGCAGAACTTCAACAGCGACGAGAAGAACGCGCTGGACTGCTCGGACATCCCGGGCCAGCCCAAGATGGCCACCTGGATGGCCGAGGACATCCCGGACTTCGTCCGCGCCAACTTCCGCACCGTGAAGGGCCGCGACGGCTGGGGCGTGATGGGTGCCTCCACCGGCGGCTTCTGCAGCGCCAAGCTCGCCCTCCAGTACCCGCAGGTCTACAAGGCGGCAGTGCCGATCGACGGCTACTTCATCCCGGACTCGGGGCTGTGGAAGGGCCACGACGCAGAGCGGGCCGCCAACAACCCGGACGTGCTGGTCACCCAGGGCAAGGCGGATGTGAGCATGCTGGTCACCGCGGGCGGCGCCAACCCGTACGAGACCAAGGTGGTCAAGAGCTGGGTGGACAAGGCGGTGCCGCCGGTGAGCCTCCAGTACCACGAGCAGCCCGGCGGCAAGCACCTCACCTCGGACTTCAAGAAGATGATCCCGGACACCCTGGTGTGGCTCACCGCCCACCTGGCGGGCCCGGAAGCCGACTGAGGCCCCTGCCCCGACCTGCTCCCACCCGTGCCGCCGGTGCCGGGGACGCGCCCGCGCTCCCCGTACCGGCGGTTCTGCTTCCCGGCTCCCGGCTCTCGGCTCCCGGCTTCTGGCGACTCTCCGACGGCTCCTCCCGGGCGTCTCCGGCGGCTGCTCCAACGGCTGTTCCGGCGGCCTTCGCCGTGGTCCGCCGGTGTTCCCCCGTACGGATCCGCCGTCCGTTCGCAGGCCCGTGACCTGCGCGTCAATCGGACATTGATTCGCTTCTGATCGACTGCGAGCACCTTGGCTGGGGCGGTCCTCCACCGGCCGCCGCCACCCGCCGTGCCCCAAGCCGTGAAGAGAGTGCCATGTCGATCCACCTGGTGACCCAGCCCGTCCCCACCGTGCCCCCGCAGGGCCAGTCCGGAACCGACTCGCTGGGCGCGGACGCGTTCGGACGGCCCTCGGGCGACGAGCCGGCCACCATGCGGTTCGCCGGGCTGCGCCTGGTGCACGCCGCGCTGCGCCGGGACCTCGCCCGGCTGCCCAACGCGCTGCGGCTGCTCCAGCCCGACGAGGAGGACAAGGGCGAGGCGCTGCTGCGGCACTGGAACTTCGTCACCGCGATGCTCACCTGCCACCACGAGCAGCAGGACACCCGGCTCTGGCCGATCGTGCGCCGCTTCGCGCCCGAGCTGCGGCTGCTGCTCAACTGGCTGGAGGACGACCACCACAACCTGGACCACTCCTTCACCCGGGTCACCACGCTGGTGCGGATCGCCAGCCGGGACACCGGCAGCGCCTGGCCGGTCGCGTACGCGATGGAGGACCTGG
The DNA here is from genome assembly GCF_040636595.1 of Kitasatospora sp. NPDC036755. Classification (NCBI taxonomy): domain Bacteria; kingdom Bacillati; phylum Actinomycetota; class Actinomycetes; order Kitasatosporales; family Streptomycetaceae; genus Kitasatospora; species Kitasatospora sp. NPDC036755. The sequence continues at coordinate 16,619 of NZ_JBEZUT010000135.1, read as the reverse complement.
CGGCCCGGCTGGAGACTCACCTGCGGATCGAGGAGCGGCAGCTGCTGCCCCGGATGGAGCGGGTGATCGCCGAGGGCTCCCGGCTCGGCGGGCTGGGCGAGCTGCTGGACCTGCTGCGCCTGGCGGACGGTCCGGGCATGGCGGACGCGCTGGCCTGGCTGCTGGAGGGCGTGGAGCCCGAGACGGTCGAGCGGCTGCTGGCCGAGTGCGACGACGACGTGGCCCGCAACTGGCCGCACTGGCACGCGACCTACCAGCGCTGCACCTCGCCGCTGTGGGGCCCGGTCGACGGCCCGGTCGACGGGACCGGCTTCGACCTCGACAGCCTGGGGAGGATCGCCGACTGAGCCCGGTCGCTTTTCGCGGGCCGTTGATCTACGCGCGTGGCATGGGCCTCCGGCATATGTCGGAGCCCGGTTGGGCTCGCCCGGCGCGCCGACGGAACGCTCGCGGCACCTACTCCGGCAGGCGGTTGAGCCACTCCAGCGGGGCGACCCGGATCGCCGTGTGCGGCGAGCCGTCCCACTCCGCCGGAAGTCCGACCGCCTCCAGCGCGGCGACCACCGCCCGGCCGACCTCCACCGTCCGGCGCTCCGAGACCTCGGCCGCCTCCTCCCCGGTGCGGAACCCGCCGTAGCGCAGCATCAGACCCCGCCCGGCGGCCGCCGCCTCGGTGTCCTGCTGGTGGAAGAAGACGAAGCCGACCGAGTCCTCCGCGGCCTCGCCGCCGATCTCGGCGTAGCCGCAGCCCGCGCAGCAGGTGAAGTCCATCGCCGCGACGATGCCCTCGTCCTCCAGCGCGTCGAAGGCGTCCGCCAGCCGGTCCACGTCGGTGGTCCTCGGCCAGCCGGCCTGCTCGGCCAGCCGCGCCGTCCACAGCGGAGCGACGATCCGCTCCGCCTCCTCGTGCGTCAGCCCCTGGTCGTCGAGGACATCGACCAGGGACTCGGCTATCTCGGCCGGCTCCTGGAAGCCGCACCGGATCAACTCGCGGGCCCGCTCCTGGGCTTCCCGCAGCACGTCGGGGGTGGTGAGAGCCGTCTCCTCGGTCATGCCCGCATCCTCGCACCCGCCACTGACACCGACGGTCCGTGAATCCTGGAGGTGGGCGGCACCGCCGTCCTGCTACCGTCCGCCGGTGACTTCTCTGCTGCAACCGCCGCTGATCACCCGGCTGCTGGCCGCCGAGCGGATCCTGATCGCCGGGGCCGGCGGCGGGTTCGACGTGTACGCCGGGCTGCCGATCGCCCTCGCCCTGCGGGCCGCCGGCAAGGAGGTGCACCTGGCCAACCTCTCCTTCACCCACCTCTACGGCCTGCCCCGCGAGGTCTGGGTGGAGCCCGAGGTGGCCCGGATCGGGCCGGACACCGCCGCCCCCGAGGGCTACTTCCCGGAGCGCACCCTGGCCCGCTGGCTGAACCTGCACGGGATGCCCGACACCGTGTGGGCCTTCCCGACGGTCGGCGTCCAGCCGCTGCGCGAGGCCTACCGGGCGCTGGTCCGCCGCCTGGGCGTGGACGCGGTCCTGCTGGTCGACGGCGGCACCGACATCCTGATGCGCGGGGACGAGGCCGGACTCGGCACCCCGGAGGAGGACATGTCGAGCCTGGCCGCGGTGGCCGGCCTGACCGAGGTGCCCGAGCGGCTGGTCGCCTGCCTCGGCTTCGGCATCGACGCCCACCACGGCGTCAACCACGCGCTGGTGCTGGAGAACCTCGCCGCGATCGACCGGGCCGGCGGCTACCTCGGCGCCTTCTCCGTCCCGCGCGACAGCCGGGAGGGGGCGCTCTACCTGGACGCCGTCGAGCACGCCCGGGCCGCCTTCCCGGAGCACCCCAGCATCGTCCACGGTTCGGTGGCGGCGGCGCTGCGCGGCGAGTTCGGCGACGTCCGCTTCACCGAGCGGACCAAGGGCGAGGAGCTCTTCGTCAATCCGCTGATGACGCTCTACTTCGGTGTCACCGTCGAGGCGCTGGCCGCCGAGAACCGCTACCTGGACCGGCTGGAGCGCACCGTGCTGACCCGCCAGGTAGCCACCGTCATCGCCGAGTTCCAGGACGAGCTGCCGCACCAGCGGCCGCCCCGGCAGTTCCCGCACTGACGGGCCCGCGGACCCCGCCGGATCAGAGCGCGGCGAGCCGGAACTCCAGGTTCCCGAACCGCACCTGGTCGCCCGGCCCGACCCGGACGCCGCCCGCTATCCGGCGCCCGTTCACATGGGTGCCGTTGGTCGAGCCGAGGTCGTACAGCACCCAGCCGCCCTGCTCGTGGCGCAGTTCGGCGTGGTGGCGGGACACCGAGGCGTCGTGCAGCCGCAGCCCCGAGCCGGGCAGCCGTCCGATCGTCAACTGCGCTGCCCCGGCCTGCGGCAGGCTCAGCCCCGGCAGTCGTTCGGTGCGCCAGGCCCGGCCCATCCGGCCGCCGAAGGCGGAGACCCGGCCGACCGTCCGCAGCACGAAGCGCTCGACCGGTCCGCCGGTCGGCAGTCCGGCCACCGCCGCGTCCAACTCGTCGCGGCTGGTGGCCCGCAGGACGATGTCCATCCGGCCGAGGAAGGTGTCGTGCGACAGCCGCCCGCTGCCCGCGCCGTCCCGCAGCACCCCGAGCGCCTGGTCCCGCTCGGCGTCGGAGGGCCGGACCGCGCCGGCCGGACCGGCCGGGCCGACCGGGAGCTCAGGAGGCGTCGTCATGGCCGCATTGTCGGCGCGGGCGGCTCCGGCTGTCCAGATCACGCCGTGCGCGGGCGCGGGATTCGTACGTCACGGCAGTCCAGACGCCCTTTTCGGGCGGGTGGTTCCGCTCGCTCCGGGCCCGCCGACCGAGCCGTCGCGGCCCGCCGTACGGGCCGTCAGGCCTTGCGGGCCGCGGCCAGGATCTTCTCCGTGGTGTGCAGGAAACGGGAGGTGACGGCGCCGCGGTAGGCCTTGCCGAACATCTCCTTGGTGACCCACTTGCCGTCCCTCAGGTGGATCACGAGGTACGCGGCCCCCGGATCGGCGCCGAGCATCTCGACGTCGCCCTTCGGCGAGCGGTGGGGGAGGGCGAGCTCCTCGGGCAGCGGCTCGGAGAGGAAGGCGACGACCAGCCGGACGTCCGGCGTCACCTCGACGCCCCGGAACGGCTCGGCGGCGAGCATGCGGGCCACCTCGTCCACCGTCCGCAGCAGCACCGGCACCGGGTACCCGAGCGACTCCTCCAGGTGCGCCTCGATCCGTGCGGTGAGCGCCGCGCGGTCCGGCTCGTCGGTGGTGAAGAAGACGTTGCCGCTCTGGATGTAGGACCGGACGTCCCCCAGCCCGAGCTCGGTGAAGAGCGCCCGCAGCCGCTCCATCCGCACCGTCCGGCCGCCGACGTTGATGGCCCGCAGGAAGGCGATGTACGTGGTCGTGGTGGTCACCCCGCCAGTGTGGCACCGGCCACCGACAGCGGCCCGGGGCTGCCGGCCCCGACGAGGCCCCCGGTCGGCGTTCCCGCCCCGGCGGCGCCGGCCCGATGCACCCGCCCGGCGCTGCCGCCCGGGTGCTGCCCGGTCCGCACGGCGGCTGTCGGTGCCGGGTGCCAGACTGGCGCCATGGCTACCTGGCAGGACTTCGAGCACGAGGCCCCCGACCTGGCGCCCCTGGTCCGGGCCCGGTTCGAGGCGAACAAGCACCACGTCCTGGCGACGCTGCGCAAGGACGGATCGCCCCGGGTGAGCGGGACGGAGGTCGACTTCGTCGGCGCCGACCTGTGGATCGGGTCGATGTACGGCGCGGTCAAGGCGCGCGACCTCCAGCGCGACGCCCGCTTCGCCCTGCACGCGCACCCGGGGGACGAGACCATGGCCGGCGGTGACTCCAAGGTCTCCGGCCGGGCGGTGGAGGTCACCGACGAGACCGAACTCGCCGCCTTCGCCGGTGATCTGCCCGAGCCGCCGCCCGGCCCGTTCCACGCCTTCCGGCTGGAGCTCGACCAGGTGGTGCACACCGCGGTCGAGGGCGACCACCTGCTGGTGCTCAACTGGCACCCCGGCCGGCCGGTGGAGCGGATCCAGGTCCACTGACCGGCCGACTGCGCCGCGAACTCCGCTACGGCAGCACGGACTTGAGGGCCTCGGGGGTGCGGGCCACCACGGCGTGCCCGTCGTCCGCGGTGATGATCGGGCGCTGGATCAGGATCGGGTGCTCGGCCATCGCCGCGATCCAGCGGTCCCGCTCACCCGCCTCCCGGGGCCAGTCCTTCATGCCCAGGTCCTTCGCGGCCTGCTCGTCGGTGCGGGTGATGTCCCACGGCTCCAGGCCCAGGCGCTCCAGCACCCGCACCAGCTCGGCCGCGGTCGGCGGCTCCTCCAGGTAGCGCCGCACGGTGTACTCGACCCCGGCGTCGTCCAGCTCGCCGAGCGCGGTCCGGCACTTGCCGCACCGCGGGTTGATCCAGATCTCCATGCCGGTCACCCTACCGAGCGGCCCCCGCCCGTCCGGCCCGCCCCGCCGGGCGATCCGGTCCGTACGGGAACTCCACTGCCCCCACCGGAGGTTGACCGATGGGGGAGCGCGGTGCGGGAAGCGCGACCAGGTGGACCGGTCGGGACGACCGGCCGGGAACCGTGATCTCGGGAGGGGAGCCCCGATGGACGGCGCGGCGATCATCGAGCAGTTGATGAGCACGGAGGTCAGGACCGACCCGTACCCGTTGTACGCCAGGGCCCGCGAACTGGGCCCGGTCGTCCCGGCCGGCGAGGGCATGTTCGTGGCGAGCGGCTACGCGGCGGTCAACAGGGTGCTGCGCACGCCCGCCTTCGGCGTCGCGTCCGCCGAGATGATGGCCGGGCTGGATCCGGACCACGTGGCGCACGCCTCGCTCACCCTGTTCGGCCACTCGATCCTCCAGCGCAACGCGCCCGACCAGCCCCGGGTCCGCTCGCTGATCGCCTCGGTCTTCACCGCCCGCCGGGTCGCCGCGCTGCGTCCGGCCGTCGAGGCGGCGGTCCACCGTCTGCTGGACGGGATGGCCGAGCAGGGCGCCGACGGCTCGCCGGTGGACTTCATGGACGCCTTCGCCTTCCGGCTGCCCGTCGGGGTGATCTGCGAGCTGCTCGGCGTCCCCGAGCCGGACCGCTACCGCTTCCGCGCCCTCGCCTCCGACCTGACCGTCGCGCTGGAGATCGTCCAGGACCTGGACGATCTGGCCGCCGCCGACGAGGCCGCCGACGAGCTCGCCCGCTACTTCACCGAACTGGCCGCCGAGCGCCTGGTCCGTCCCCAGGACGACCTGGTCACCGACCTGGCCCGGATCGCGGCGGCCGACGACGAGCGGCTCTCCGCCCAGGAGCTGCTGGCCAACCTGGTCCTGCTGCTGGTGGCCGGCTTCGAGACCACCACCAACCTGCTCGGCAACGGCCTGGCCCTGCTGTTCCGCCACCCCGACGCGGCCGCCGGGCTGCGCAGCGGCGCGATCACCACGGCCGGGTTCACCGACGAGGTCCTGCGCTTCGACTCCCCGGTCCAGGCCACCGGGCGGGTCGCGCTGGACGAGGGCCTGGCCGTTGAGGGCCTGCCGATCCCGGTCGGCGCCGCGGTGACCCTGCTGATCGGCTCGGCCAACCACGACCCGGCCCGGTACGAGCGGCCCGAGGTGTTCGACCCGACCCGCACCGACAGCCAGCCGCTCAGCTTCGGCGGCGGCACCCACTTCTGCCTGGGCTCCCAGCTGGCCCGGCTGGAGGCCGAGGTCGCGGTGCCCGCGCTGCTGGACCGCTTCCCCCGGCTCGCCCCCGGCGGCGTCCCGACCCGGCGCGACCGCTTGGTGCTGCGCGGCTTCGAGACCCTGCCGGTGACCGTCCGCTGACACTCCGTCCCCGGGGTCGGCGACCGGCACCTCCGACCCCGGTGACCGGGACGTTCGGCCGTTCGTGGCAGGGCCGCCGGTGGGGGAGCATGGAGGGACCAAACCGGCCATTCCGGACCGATCGCCCGGACCGATCACCCGGAACGGCCGCCTGCCAGGAGGTCCGCCGTGCCCACAGCACCCCGCCAGCCGCGCCCCGCGGCGTTGGAGCCCAAGGCGCCGCGGTGGGTGCCCTGGCTGCCGGTGCTCCTGCTGGTGCTGGACCTGGTCGCCGAGGCCGTCGTCCCGGACGCCGTCGCCGCCGGCTTCCTGCTGACCGCGCTGCCCGTGGTGGCCGCGTTCAGCTACGGACCGGCGCTCACCGCCGTCACCACGGCCGGCTCCCTGGGGCTCCAGCTCGTCCTGGCGCTGCGCGCGGGCCACGTCAACGAGCAGCACCACGTCTGGGTCTACATCGCCACCCTGCTCTCCGGCGTCATGGGCACCGCGCTGTCCTGGCAGCGCACCCGGCAGAACCGCAACCTGCTCCAGGCCCGTACGGTCGCCGAGACCCTGCAGCGCACCGTGCTGCGCCCGGTGCCCGAACGGGCCGGCGGGCTGCGGGTGGCCGGCCTCTACCGCCCGGCCCAGGCCGACGTGCTGGTCGGCGGGGACCTGTACGAGGTGTGCGACACCCGCTTCGGCGTGCGGGTGCTGCTCGGCGACGTCCGGGGCAAGGGCCTGGAAGCGGTCCGCACCGTCGCCGACGTCCTCGGCGCGTTCCGGGCGGCCGCGTACGACACCCCCGGGCTCGTCGAACTCGCCGACCAGCTGGACCGCGCGGTGCTGCGCGACGCCGCCGACCGGGGCGACGACGAGCTGTTCGTCACCGCCGTCCTGCTCCAGTACCGGCCCGGCTCGGACTGCGTGGAGATCGTCAACCGCGGCCACACCACCCCGCTGCTGCTCGGCGGCGGGGGCATATCCCCGGTGGCCTGCGCCGACGAGCTCCCGCTCGGCCTCGGCCACCTCGGCCCCGCCGAGGAACTCAGCAAGGCGGTCACCGTCGCGCTGCCCCGGGGACACACCGTCCTGCTCTACACCGACGGCGTCAGCGAGGCCCGCGACACCACCGGCGCCTTCTACCCGCTGGCCCCCCGCCTGGCCGCCCTCGGCAGCACCGCCCCCGACCGGGTGGTCTCCTTCCTGGCCCAGGACGTCCACCGGTACGCCGGTCTGCTCGCCGACGACCTCGCCGTCCTCGCCCTCACGCCGGACGTTCCGTAGCCGTCGTACCGCCTGCCCGCCGTCTGTCCGCTGTCCGTCCGCCTGCCGTACCGCCCGCCTGCCGTACCGCCCGCTCCCGCCCCGCCGCCCCGTCGCCCGGACGGCCCCGCCGGGATGCCCGGGGAGGCGGGAGTGCGCAGGCTGCTGGCAACGACCGGGCCCCGCCGGGGTCCGTAGTCGTGGCGCGGGGACGTCGTGGCGCTGGAGGACGAGATCGACGGGACACGGACGGCGGGCACCGACGCGGGCGGCGGCGCGCGGCTGCTCGCCCGCGGCGCCCTGCTGGCGGCGGCGGGCGCCCTGGGGATGCTGCTGTTCGCGCTGGGGGAGGGCGGGCTGCTGGTGGTCGGGGCGGGGCTGCTCGGGCTGGTCGTCTGGGCCGCCGGCGCCTGGTGGTTCCTGGCCTACCGGGGCGCGGTCCGGGTGTTCGGGCTGCTCGTCGGGATCGCGGCGCCGGTCGCGGTGCTGGTGCTCTTCGCCCACCACCGGCTGTGGCTGACGGCCCTGGTCCTCGTCGCGTGCTGGGGAGCCGCCCTCGCCCTCGCCCGCGCCGCGCTGCGCCGGGCCGCCCCGGAGCCGCCGATGCGGGCCTATCCCGCGCCCCGGCCGCGGCGGCCGGTCCTGTTCATGAACCCGAAGTCCGGCGGCGGGAAGGTCGGCCGCTACGGGCTGGTCGAGCGGGCGGAGGACCTCGGCGCCCGGGTGGTCCTGCTCGACCACTCCACCCGTGCCGATCTCGCCGCGCTGGCCCGTACGGCCGTGGCCGAGGGCGCGGACCTGCTCGGCGTGGCGGGCGGCGACGGCAGCCTGGCGGAGGTCGCGGCCGTCGCCGCCGAGAACGGCCTGCCGTTCCTGGTGGTCCCCGCCGGAACCCGCAACCACTTCGCCATGGACCTCGGTCTCGACCGCGCCGACCCGCCCAGCGCCCTGTCCGCCCTGACCGGCGGCGACGAACTGCTGGTCGACCTCGGCGAGGCCTCCGGCCGGGCCTTCGTCAACACCGTCTCCTTCGGGGTGTACGCCGACATCGTGCAGAGCCCCGAGTACCGGGAGGACAAGGTCGGAACGGTGCTGGCGCTGCTGCCCGAACTGCTGGTCGGCGAGAGCGCGCCGCGCGTCGACGCCCGGGCCGACGCCACCGTGCTCACCGGCGAGCAGGCGCTGCTGGTCAGCAACAACCCGTACGGTTCGACCGAGGGCCTCGGCATCGGCGACCGCCGCCCCCGGCTCGACGGCGGCGAACTCGGCGTGCTGGGCATCCGGGTCTCGGGCGTGGCCGAGGCCGCGGACGTGGTCCTGCGCGGCACCAGGTCCACCGGGCTGAGGGCGCTGACCGCGCGGCGGGTGGAGGTGACCGGGAGCGGGGACGAGACGGCGGTGGCGATCGACGGCGACGCGCTGCGGATGCCGGTCCCGGTGGTGTGCACGCTGCGCCCGCGGGCCCTGCGGGTCCTGGTCCCGCACGACCGGCCCGGTGTCTCCGCTCCCGCGCCGCCCGTGGACTGGCACCGCCTGGCCGACCTCGCCCTCGGCCGCGACGAGCGCCATCCCGGCGGCTCCGGCCCGGCCGCCGAGGAGCCGCCCGCCGGCCAGGCGCCGACCGACGGAGGACCGACCCGTGACTGACCCGACCCCCGCCACCGCCCCGTCCTTCCCCACCGCCGTACTCACCGACCTCCGGACGCTCGACGGAGCCGTCTACGGCGCCGTCGCCGCCACCCCCACCCCGGCCCTCGACTCCGCGCTGCGCCGGCTCTCCCGGGCCGCCGACCACTCGAAGATCTCGCTGACCGTCGCCGCGCTGCTCGCCCTGCGGCCGGGCCGCCCCCGGCAGGCGGCGGTGGCCGGGGCCGGCGCGGTGGCCCTGGCCTCCGTGACGGCGAACCTGGTCGGCAAACGGCTGGTCCGCCGCCCCCGGCCCGACCGGGAGCAGGCCCGGGTGGTCGTCGGCCGGCAGGTACCGATGCCGGAGTCGGCCTCCTTCCCGTCCGGCCACACGGCCTCGGCGACGGCCTTCGCCACCGCCGTCGGCGTGCTGCTGCCGCCGCTGGCGGTACCGCTCGGGGCCCTGGCGCTCGCGGTCGGCTACTCCAGGGTCCACACCGGCGTGCACTACCCGGGCGACGTCACGGCCGGCGCCCTGATCGGCTTCGCGGCCGCGGTGGCCGCCCTGGCCGTCGTCCGCACCGCGCCGCCACCCCTCCCGGAATGAACGCCCCGCCCGCCGGCGGGGGAGCCGACCGCTGGCTGTCGGAGCGCCGCCGCGCGACGACGAGCATCCTGATCGCGACGGGCACGGCGCTGCTGCTGTCCGTCCTGGACGACGGCTGGTGGCGGGTGTCGGGCGCGGACGTGGGCGTCCTGGTGCTGCTCGCCTACCTCCTCCCGTACCTCGCGATCACCTCGGTGGTCTTCTCCACCGCCTCCGGCGAGCGGGTGCGCGCCTGGGCCCGGCGCACCGAACGCGGCACGATGCTCCAGCGCTACGTCCTCGGGTCGGCCCCCGGGCCGGGCGTCTCGATCGCCATCGCGGCCGCCGCCCTGCTGGTCGCGATGGTCTGGCGCCCCGGCCACCTGGGCTCCGACCTCGCCCCGGTACCCCGCGCCCTGATCGCCCTCGCCCTGGTCGTGCTCGCCTGGGCCTGCGTCGCGGTCTCCTTCGCGGTCGCCTTCCAGGCCGACAACCTGGTGGAGGACGAACGGGCCCTGGAGTTCCCCGGCGGCCGCCCCCCGACCTGGCTCGACTACCTCTACTTCGCCCTCTCCCTGATGACCACCTTCGGCACCACCGACGTCCTCGTGCTCTCCCGGGAGATGCGCCGCACGGTCGCGGCCAACTCCGTCATCGCCTTCGTCTTCAACACCGTCACCGTCGCGAGCCTGGTCTCAGCCCTCAACTCCCTCTGAAACCCGGCCTCTTGGAGCTTCCGCCACCCGGCAGGGGCCGGTGCCGCTGCCGGGTTCTGGGAGGACCGCCCGTGCTGCTTCGGGGCCTTGCGGCAGGCGTCGGCCGCGACGACGGCGGGGACGTAGTCGTCCCGCATGAGGTGGCAGCAGTCCTTGAACGCGGACTCGCCGCCGTCCGCGGCCGTCTTGCGGGCGTCCTCCACGAGCTCCTTGGCGGCGTTCTGGGCCTTGTTCATCACATGGGATAGCGCCGGTGCGGCACACCCCGCCCGCGCACGGGCAGCTGCCCCGCACCGGCGCCGACGGCTGTAGCCGCGCACGACCGGCCTGCCACGTGAAGACCGCCGCGTAGGGCCGTCGCGCGCGACGAGCGATCGGCCTGCGTCCCCGGAGGACGGAGGCCGGCCCTTTAGAGGTCGTAGTAGAGCTCGAACTCGTGCGGGTGGGGGCGCAGGGCGATGGGGGCGATCTCGTTGGTGCGCTTGTAGTCGATCCAGGTCTCGATCAGGTCCGGGGTGAAGACGTTGCCGGCGAGGAGGTACTCGTGGTCGGCTTCCAGGGCCTCCAGGACGGCGGGGAGCGAGGAGGGCACCTGGGGGACGTTGGCGTGCTCCTCGGGGGCGAGCTCGTAGAGGTCCTTGTCGACCGGCTCCAGCGGCTCGATCTTGTTGCGGATGCCGTCGAGGCCGGCCATCAGCATGGCGGCGAAGGCCAGGTAGGGGTTGGAGGCCGGGTCCGGCGCGCGGAACTCGATGCGCTTGGCCTTGGCGTTGGAGCCGGTGATCGGGATGCGGATCGCGGCGGAGCGGTTGCGCTGCGAGTAGACCAGGTTGACGGGCGCCTCGAAGCCCGGCACCAGGCGGTGGTAGGAGTTCACCGAGGGGTTGGTGAAGGCCAGCAGCGAGGGGGCGTGCCGGAGCAGGCCGCCGATGTAGTAGCGGGCGGTGTCGGAGAGTCCGGCGTAGCCCTGCTCGTCGTAGAACAGCGGCGAGCCCTCGGTCCACAGGGACTGGTGGACGTGCATGCCCGAGCCGTTGTCGCCGAAGATCGGCTTCGGCATGAAGGTGGCGGTCTTGCCGTTCCGCCAGGCGACGTTCTTGATGATGTACTTGAACAGCATCAGGTCGTCGGCGGCGTGCAGCAGGGTGTTGAACTTGTAGTTGATCTCGGCCTGGCCGGCGGTGCCGACCTCGTGGTGCTGGCGCTCGACCTCCAGTCCGGCCTTGGCGAGTTCCAGCGACATCTCGGCGCGCAGGTCGGCGAAGTGGTCGACGGGCGGGACGGGGAAGTACCCGCCCTTGTACTTGACCTTGTAGCCGCGCACGTCGCCCTCGGCGGCGCCGCTGTTCCAGGCGCCGGCCTCCGAGTCGATGTGGTAGAAGGACGCGTTGGCGCTGGTCTCGAAGCGGACCGAGTCGAAGACGTAGAACTCGGCCTCGGGCCCGAAGTACGCGGTGTCGGCGATGCCGGAGGAGGCCAGGTACGCCTCCGCCTTCCTGGCGACGTTGCGCGGGTCGCGGCTGTACGCCTCGCCGGTGACCGGGTCCTGGATGAAGAAGTTGATGTTGAGGTGCTTCTCGGCCCGGAAGGGGTCGAGGCGGGCCGTGGCGAGGTCCGGCACCAGGGCCATGTCGGACTCGTGGATGGCCTGGAAGCCGCGGATCGACGAGCCGTCGAACATCAGGATCTCGGACGGATCGAAGGTCGCCGCAGGTACGGAGAAGTGCTGCAAGACGCCCGGCAGGTCGCAGAATCGGACGTCGACGAACTTCACGTCGTTGTCCTGGATGAACTGCTTCACTTCGGCGGCGTTGTTGAACATCCATCCTCCTCGGCGTGCGAATTGGGCTCACCATAGGAATGGGTCGTTTCCACTCGGTGACCCGCTCGTTTCCTCGATGTTAACCGCGACCCTCGGACGGCTGGCAAAGTCGTACGGGACGGTACAAATCACCCCGCCCAGCTGGGCACCCTCCCAAAAGTGGTCTGGACCACTTGGTAAGCCCCGGAACGGCGATTCACCCGGTCGGGGACGATGCCCCGGCCGGAGGGGAGCCGGTGGGGGCGCGGGCCGTCAGCCCGGTTAGTGTGGATTCGTGGACACCAGAGAAGCGTTGGGATCGTGGATCGACGGCCCCCGGGCGGCCGCCGAGAAGATGGGCGCCGACTTCGGCCACCGCGGCGAGCGCCTCGGGCTGCCCAAGGAGGGCCCCGGCTCGATCGCCGGGCCCGGCCGCCGGATCGGGGCGCTGTTCGTCGACGGCTGGCTCGTCGCCCTGATCTCGTACGGGCTGATCGCCCGCGGCGACCAGGCCGAGGCCAACCTGTGGACCAGCCCGCTGTTCTTCGTCGTCGCGGCCCTGCTGCTGTCCACCACCGGCACGACGGTCGGCAAGCGGCTGTTCGGCCTCCGGGTCGTCCGCCTGGACGGCCGCCGCGCCACCATCCCGCAGGTCCTGCTGCGCACCCTGCTGCTCTGCCTGGTGGTGCCGCCGCTGGTCTGGGACCGTGACACCCGGGGCCTGCACGACAAGGCGGTCGGCACCGTCGAGGTCCGCATCTAGCGCCCGCCGTTCGCCGCCCGGCGCGGGACGGCGGACGCACCGCCGGAGCGCGCAGGACGCCGGAACACACAGGACGCCGGAACATCGAAACGGCCCCGCCGCGGAGCTTCCGCGGCGGGGCCGTTCTCGTGTCGTCAGGGGAGGGAGCGGATCAGCGGACCTGGCCGCCCTTGGGCATCCGGGCGCCCTTCGGCATCGGACCCTTGGGGATCGGCGCCTTGGAGAGCAGGTCGCCCAGCGCGCGCAGGCGGTCGTTGGTCTCGGTGACCTGGGCCGCGGTGATGGCGCGGGGCAGGCGCATCAGGTGGATCTGGAGCTTCTTCAGCGGGATCTCGCCCTCGCCGTTGCCCACCACGATGTCGTGCACCGGCACGTCGCCGACCACACGGGCCATCTTCTTCTTCTCGGAGACCAGCAGCTGGCGGACCCGGTTCGGGTTGCCCTCACCGATCAGCGCGATGCCGGCCCGGCCCACCGCGCGGTAGACCGCGTCCTGGTTGCGGGTGACCGCCACCGGGGTGGAGTTGGAGCTCCAGCCGCGCCGGATGTTGTTCAGCACCGCCGCGACGGCACCGGGCTGCCCCTCCATCTGGCCGAACGCGGCGCGCTCGGCCCGGCGCCCGAAGACGATCGCCATGGCCAGCACGGCCACGATGAAGCCCAGGATGCCCAGGTAGACGGGATGCTCGATCGCGAAGCCGATGGCGAGGAACACGCCGAAGGTCAGCAGGCCGACGCCGGCGATGATCAGGCCGATCTTGGTGTCGACCTTCTTGGTCATGGTGTACGCCAGACGGATCTGCTGCAGCCGTCCGGGGTTCTCGGATGTTTCCCTCGCCATAGTGCTCATGGTACGTGGCACGGGTACGGGATATCCAAGCCCGGGTACCCGTTCGCCCCAACCGTGACCCGTGCGCCCGTACGCCGTCGCGCAGAGCGACGCGGGCGCCTCACCGCCGCACGGACCGCGGTCCCGTCGGGCCCGTCCCCGCCGGACCGGTTCCCGGTCGCGTTCCGGCGCCCGGCCCCGCGGTGGTTCCGGCCGCCGCTCCCGCTCCTGCTCCCGCTCCCGCGGCCGCGTGGTCGTGCCGGCGGTCCGCCGCGTACCGGCGGTTCTCGCACACCGCCGCCCACGCGTTGCGCCGTGCCCGCCGCTGGCCGGGGGCGAGCAGCACGCTCTCGGCGAACCGCAGCGCCATCCCCACCGACCGGATCCGCATCCCCATGCCGAACAGCTCCTCTCGCGGCCACGACGGCCGGGATGGCTGCGAAGAATCGAACGTCCACCGGGCGCCCAGTGTCCCCACACCGTGTTACCAGTCCGTGACCAGCCGGTCAAAGCGTGGTGAAAACCGGAAGGGCGGAGCCGGAGCTCCGCCCTTCCCATGGCTTGAAACGATCAGGAGGTCATCCTCGGACCGCCGTCACGCCGTCACGCCGTCACGGCCTCGGCACCGGTGCCGTCAGACCGCGGCCTGCTCGCGCCGCTCCAGCGCCTGCCGGTACAGCCGGCCGGCCCGGTACGAGGACCGCACCAGCGGGCCCGACATGACGCCCGCGAAGCCCAGCTCCTCGGCCTCCTCCTGGAGCTCGACGAACTCCTGGGGCTTCACCCACCGCTCGACCGGGTGGTGGCGCAGCGAGGGGCGCAGGTACTGGGTGATGGTGATCAGCTCGCAGCCGGCGCCGACCAGGTCGGCCAGCGCCTGGCTGACCTCCTCGCGGGTCTCGCCCATGCCCAGGATCAGGTTGGACTTGGTCACCAGCCCGGCGGCGCGGGCCTGGGTGATGACGTCCAGCGAGCGCTCGTAGCGGAACGCCGGGCGGATCCGCTTGAAGATGCGGGGCACCGTCTCGACGTTGTGCGCGAGCACCTCGGGGCGGGAGGAGAAGACCTCGGCCAGCTGCTCGGGCACCGCGTTGAAGTCGGGGATGAGCAGCTCGACGCCGGTGCGGCCGGCCTCGCGCGCGGCGGTCATCGCGTGCACCTGGCGCACGGTCTCGGCGTACAGCCAGGCGCCGCCGTCCTCCAGGTCGTCGCGGGCGACGCCGGTGATGGTGGCGTAGTTGAGGTCCATGGTGACGATGGACTCGGCGACCCGGCGCGGCTCGTCGCGGTCGAACTCGGCGGGCTTGCCGGTGTCGATCTGGCAGAAGTCGCAGCGGCGGGTGCACTGGTCACCGCCGATGAGGAAGGTCGCCTCGCGGTCCTCCCAGCACTCGAAGATGTTGGGGCAGCCGGCCTCCTGGCAGACCGTGTGCAGCCCCTCCTTCTTCACCAGCGACTGGAGGGCGTTGTACTCCGGGCCCATCTTCGCGCGGGTCTTGATCCACTCGGGCTTCCGCTCGATGGGGGTCTCGCTGTTGCGGACCTCCAGGCGGAGCAGCTTCCTGCCGTCGGGCGCGACAGCGGACACGTGCGACTCCTAGAACTAGACGGGGTACCCCCAGGGTACGCCTGTGGTTGTACGGCCTTCGCCGGGCCTACCGCCCTGCAATCGCAGGGCAACATGGCTACCGGCCGGTAGATTCCCTGCGGCCGCCGGGACTTTCCGGCGGCCGTCGGCGCGGGCGCGGGACGGGTCAGCGGTGGGGTGCCGGCTCCGGCAGCTCGGCGAAGACGTCCGCCAGGTGCCGTTCGACGACCGGCGCCGCCTCGGCGGCGGACAGCCCGCGCTTCAGCTCGCCGGTGAGCGAGGCGACGCCCGCGTCCCGGATGCCGCACGGCACGATCTTGTCGAACCAGGTCATGTCGGGGTCGCAGTTGAGTGCGAAGCCGTGCATGGTCACCCCGCGGGCGACCCGCACGCCGATCGCGGCGAGCTTGCGGTCGTCCCCGCGCTGGCCCGCGTTGGACGGGGCGTACTCGGGGCCGGCCAGCCGCGGGTCGATGCCCAGCGGCAGGCCCATCCGCAGGGTCAGCTTGCCGATGTCCACCACCTGAGCCGGATCCACCACGGCATCCGGGATGGACTCCCCCAGCACCCAGACCCCGCTGCGGCCCTCGACCCGGGTGGACCCGATGCCGAACTCGCCCGCGGTGCGGATCAGCGCCTCCTCCAGCCGGCGGACGTAGGCGATGACGTCGATCGGGTCGGGCAGCTTGACGATCGGGTAGCCGACCAGCTGGCCGGGGCCGTGCCAGGTGATCTCCCCGCCCCGGTTGACCTCGACCACCGGGGTGCCGTCCAGCGGGAGGTCGGCGGGGTTGGTGCGCTTGCCCATGGTGTACACCGACTGGTGCTCCAGGAGCAGGACGGTGTCGGGGATCTCGTCCGCGACCCGCAGCGCGTGCAGCCGCTGCTGCTCCTCCCAGGCCTCCTGGTACGGGACGTGGCGCTCGCCTATGCCCATGTGGACGAAACGCACGTTCTCGCTCATGCGCCCACCTCGCCGCGCTCGGCGGCCCGGTCGCGAGACGCGCTGCCCCCGACTGTCCGCTCGCTTCGCTCGCTCACCGTCACTGTGCTCCTTGCCGGGCGTTCGAGACCAACCTCGCCACTGTACGCCCCGGCCCGGTCGGACCTTCCGGTCGCCCGGGACCGGTCGCCCGGGACCGGCCGTCCGGGACCGGCCGTCCGCCGGCCCCCTCGCCCGCCTGCTCAGCCCCTCGGGCGTCTGCTCAGCCGCCCGCGAGGAGCTGCAGGCGCAGCGCGAGCTGGAGCTCCAGCGACCGCTCCGGCCGGCTCCAGTCCCGCCCGAGCAGCGCCTCGACCCGGTCCAGTCGCTGGACCACGGTGTTCACGTGGACGTGCAGTTCGTCCTTGGCCCGGGTGAGGCTGCCGCCGCAGTCGAAGTAGGCGCGCAGGGTGCGGACCAGCTCGGTGCCGCGCCGGGCGTCGTACGCCAGCAGCGGGCCGAGCGTCGCGCCGACGAAGCCGTCCACGTCGTGGCCGTCGCCGAGCAGCACGCCGAGGAAGCCGAGCGCCCGGGCGGAGGCGCCCTCGCCGGCACGGCCGAGCCGGGATCTGCATGGCCGCGTAGACCAGCACCTGGAGGATCGAGAAGGTGGACAGCGCCGAGGCCCCGATGCCGAAGCGGTCGGCGGCGTCCAGT
>NZ_JBEZUT010000134.1:0-22193 GCF_040636595.1 Kitasatospora sp. NPDC036755 | reverse complement strand
CACCCCGCCCTCCGTGTGCAGGTCCTCCAGCAGCGCCAGGCCCACGCCCTGCGCCACCCCCGCCTCGATCCGGTCCTCGATCTGGCGCGGGTTCAGCGCCCGGCCGACGTCCTGGGCGACCGTCATCTCGACCACCCGCACGGCGCCCAGCTCGATGTCCACGTCCACCACCGCGCGCATCGCGCAGAACGAGATGGAGACGAAGGCGTCGCCCTGACCGGCCTCGTCCAGCGGCTCGGTGGGGTGCGGGCGGCACTGCGCGGTGGCCCACAGCTCCTTGCCCTCCAGCGCCTCGGCGACGGGCATGCCGAGCACCCCGTCGTACGAGGTGATCTTGCCGTCGGCGATCTGGAGCAGCTCCGCCGACATCCCGAAGTTCGCCGCGATCGGCTGCAGCAGCTGGTGGCGGACCATCAGCGCGGCCCGCTCGACGGCGCCGCCGGAGACCCAGGTGTGCCGGCCGCGGGCGGACGGCCCGGCGATCGACTGGTCGCTGTCGGCCGGCGCGATGTAGACCTCGCTGACGCCCAGCACGGTCTGCACGATCTGCCGGGCCAGCGTGGCGAAGCCGTGGCCGGCGTCGACCGCCGCGCAGATCACCGTGGCGTGGTCGCCGCTGACCCGCACGGTCGCGGTGGAGACCTCGTCCTCGCCCTCGGCGCCCAGCATGTGCACCATGCCGACGGCGTAGCCGATGCCGCGCCGCACCGCCGCCGGGTCGCCGGCGCCGCCGGGCCCGCCGGGCAGCAGCCACTCGGCGTCCGGCTCGTCCACCGGCAGGGCCGGCAGCGGCTCGGCCGCCACCGCGTCCAGCAGGGCGCGCACCGGCGCCGGGCAGGTGACGGCCTGTCCGGTGGGCAGCGGGTCGCCGGTGGACATCGCGTTGCGGCGGCGGATCTCCACCGGGTCGACGCCGATCCGGGCGGCCAGCTGGTCCAGCTGGGACTCGTACGCGAAGCAGGCCTGCAGGGCGCCCTCGCCGCGCATCCGGCCGGCCGGCGGGTTGTTGGTGCGCACCGCCCAGGCGTCCACGAAGACGTTCGGGCAGACGTACGGGCCGGCCGAGAAGGCCGTCGCGGCGGCCAGCGCCTCGGCGGAGACGTCCGCGTAGGCGCCGCCGTCCAGCAGGATCTGCGCCTCGACCTTCACCAGCGTGCCCTCGGCGTCCGCGTGGTGGCGGTAGCGCAGGAGCGCGGGGTGGCGGGAGGCGTGGGTGTGGAAGGACTCCTCGCGGGTGAGCGTCATCTTCACCGGCCTGCCGGTGCGCAGCGCGAGCAGGGCCAGGGTGACCTGGAACGAGAGGTCCTCGCGGTCGGTGGTGGCGCCGGGCACACCGGTGACCACCAGCCGGACCCGGTCCGGCTCCAGGCCGAGGCAGGCGGCGGTGCGGTCGCGGTCGCCGTGGGGGTCGGTGGAGGACAGGTGCAGCTCGACGCCGCCGTCCGGGCGCGGCACGGCCAGTCCCGCCTCGGCACCGAGCGGGGCCGGGTCCTGCCGGCCCACCTGGTAGAGGCCCTCGACGACGATCTCGCCGACCGCGTCCGGGTCCCCGGTGCGCAGCGGCAGGTGGCGGAACAGGTTGCCGTCCGGGTGCAGCGGCGGCGCGGTGAAGGCCTGCTCGGGGTCGGTGACGGCCTCCAGCGGCTCGTAGTCGACCGCGATCAGGCCGACCGCCAGCCGGGCGGTGTCCGGGTGGTCGGCGGCCACCGCGGCGATCGGCTCGCCGTGGTGGCGCACCACACCGGCGGCCAGCACCGGCCGGTCGGCGACGATCGGCCCGGCCGGGGCGCCGTCGGGGGTGCCGTCCGGGCCGGGCGGCAGGTCGGCGGCGGTGACCACGGCGTGCACGCCGGGCAGTGCCAGGGCGGCCGAGGTGTCGATGCCGCGGATCCGGGCGTGCGGGTGCGGCGAGCGCAGCACCGCGCCCCACAGCAGCCCCTCGGCCCACAGGTCGGCCGCGTACGGGTAGATGCCGAGCGCCTTGGGCAGGGCGTCGCTGCGCAGCGGGGAGCTGCCCAGGCCGATCGGCTCCGGTGCGCCGCCCTCGCCGCCGTCCTGCTGGAGTGCTGCGCCGATGTCGGTAGGCGACGTCATGATGCGTGGTCGTCCTCGGGGAGCCGGATGCCGTGGGCGGGGGTGGCGCCGTACGGGACTCCGGCCGGGGCGCCGCCCTCGGCCGGGGCACCGTGCGGGTGGTGCGGGGCGGCGTACGGGGTGCCGTGCGGCGGGGTGCCGTCGTAGCCGGTGCCGGGCAGCGGGGTGCCGTGCGGCGGGGTGCCGTCGTAGCCGGTGCCGGGCAGCGGGGTGCCGTGCGGCGGGGTGGGTTCGTAGACCGGTGCGTCGTACCCGGTGTCGTAGCCGTTCTGCTGCTGGTGGCCGTCCGGGTGGGGCAGGTAGGTGCCGTGCGCGGGGGTGGCCTGGTAGGGCTGCCCCGGGTAGCCCTGCGGCGGGTAGTACACCTGGTCGTCGGCGGCCTGGGCGGGGATGGTGTCCCGGATCGGCGCCAGCACCGTGGTGTCGTACACGCCGGTGTCGTAGCCGCCCCGGGGGTCGCCGTACGGCATCCCGGCCGGGGCCTGCTCGCCGACCGGCTGTCCGGGCTGCCCGACGGCGGGGTGTCCGCCGACGGCGTGTCCCTCCGCCGGGTGGGCGCCCGGGTGGGGCTCGGCGGGCTGCTGGGGGACGTGCTCGATCCAGGCCTCGGCGTCGGTGTAGACCGGCGGCTCGACGGCGTGCCCGGGTTCGAGCGGCTCGGCGGCCGGCTCGGCCGGCGCCTCCGGAGCGGGCCCGGCGGTCTGCCCTGCGGCCTGCTCGGCGGCGGCCTCGGCCTCGGCGAGCGCCGCGGCCTCCTCCGCCTGCTCGGCCTCCAGCGTGCGGGCGTCCGCGACGCTCTGGACGGCGGCCAGCACGCCCCGGTAGCCGGTGCAGCGGCAGAGGTTGCCGCACAGGGCCTGACGGGCCTCCACCTCGGTGGGCCGGTGGTTGCGCTGGAGCAGGTCGTGGACCGCCATCGCCATGCCGGGGGTGCAGTAGCCGCACTGGACGGCGCCGGAGGCGGCCAGCGCCTGCTGGACGTCGCTCGCCCCGCCGGCGGCCGACAGGCCCTCGACGGTGCTGATCTCGCTGTCGGCGGCCAGGGCAGCGGGCACCAGGCAGCCGGCCAC
Organism: Kitasatospora sp. NPDC036755; assembly: GCF_040636595.1. Taxonomy (NCBI): domain Bacteria; kingdom Bacillati; phylum Actinomycetota; class Actinomycetes; order Kitasatosporales; family Streptomycetaceae; genus Kitasatospora; species Kitasatospora sp. NPDC036755. Next base: position 19,029 of record NZ_JBEZUT010000134.1, on the reverse strand, counting down.
CAGCTGGCCGTCCACCTGCACCGAGCAGGCCCCGCACTCGCCCTGCTCGCAGCCGTCCTTGGCGCCGGCCAGGCCGAGCCGCTCGCGCAGCACGTAGAGCAGGCTCTCGCCGATCCAGGCGTCGGTGACGGGCCGTTCGAAACCGTTGACCCGCAGCGTGTACGAGGCGCACGGGCGCAGCTCGCGGCTGACCTGAGGGGAGAGGCCGAGCGGGTCGGCGTCGAGGGTCTCGATGGGGTCTGTGGTCACTTCAGCACCCTTCCCAGTGCCCGTCGGGCCAGCACCGATACGGTACGCCGCAGCCGAACCGCGGCCGCGGTCGGCCCCTCGGTCACGGCCTCCCAGGCGCCCTCGGCGCCGTAGTCGTCGGGGACGCAGGCGGTGGCCACGTACTCGCCGAAGGCGGCGGTCGCGGCCGGGTCGATCTCCCGGCTGCCGTCCCAGTCGATGCAGCCGGCCACCCAGGCCTCGGCCTCCAGCGGGCGCAGCGGCACCGGCGCGACGGCCCCGACGGCGCAGCGCACCGAGCGCCGGGCCGGGTCGAGGACGAGGGCGACGGAGGCGGTGGCGCGGGCGGGGCCGCTGCGCCCGGTGGCCTTGAGGAAGACCTGCGGGGCGTGCAGCAGCGGGACGCGCACCCAGGTGAGCAGTTCGCCGGGGCGCACCGGGTCGAGTCCGGTGAGCAGGTGACTGACCGGCACCTCGCGGGTGCCGCCGGCCCGGGCCAGGGTGACGCCGGCCTCCAGCGCGGTGAGCACCGGGAGGGTGTCGCCGGCCGACGCGGCGGTGACGATGTTCCCGCCGAGGGTGCCGACGTTGCGGACCTGCGGCGGTCCGGCGGTGCGAGCGGCGTCCGCGAGCGCGGGGATGAGCGCGGCGAAGTCGGGGCGGTCCATCCGGGCGTGGGTGAGTCCGGCGCCGAGGACGGCGGTGCCGCCGTCCTCGTAGCGCCAGCCGCGCAGTTCGGTGATCCGGCCGAGGCCGACCAGCGCGGCGGGGCGGAGCCGGCCGGCGTTGACGGCCTCCATCAGGTCGGTGGCCCCGGCCACCGGTACCGCGGCCGGAGCGGCGGCCAGCGCGTCGACGGCCTCGTCGAGGGAGGCCGGCAGCATGATCGTCCGGTTCACCTGGGTCCCACCGTGCTCCACTTGCTCATCGATCGCCTGCCGCCCGCCGGCCCTGCGGCCGTGCTGTCCTGCGTCAGCAGCCCGGCCTGGCCCGTAGGGTACGGGCGATCGGGCCGGGTTGGGCAACTCTGGCACACAATGCTCGATGATCATTTCGGGGCCGTGAACGGGGCTGCCCGATTGGGACTGATACCGGGCGGTATCTGCCCCGACCCGCTCCGGGCCAGGGCAGATGTTCATCAGTTCTTGACGTCGGATGACCGCTCAGAAGTTCCCGGTGAGTAGGACTAGCGCACGGGCGGCGGTCCGTCGAGCGGCCGGCCGACCACTCCGGGCCAGCGCTGCCACGGGTGCGGGCCGTCGGCGGGGCGGTACTCGACGCCGAGCGCGTCCAACACCTTCAGGTGGGTCGTCAACCGCTGCTCGAAACCGGTGAAGTCCCGCTCGGCCGGGTCGGCGGGCAGCGCGGACCAGGCGACCTCGGCGAAGGCGACCAGCCGGGGGAAGGCCCGGTAGTCGATGTCCCGGGCGCTGTCCATGAACTCGCTCCACAGGTTCGCCTGGGTGCCGATCACGTGCCGGGCGGCGGCCTCGTCCAGCTGCGCGGGGACCGGCTCGAACCGGTAGACGTCCTCCAGCGTGCGCACGAAGCCGACCGGGATCGGCTCGTCCGGCCCGTCCGCCTGCCGGTGGTCGAAGTAGACGTGCTGCTCGGGGCACATCACCACGTCGTGCCCGGCCTTCGCGGCGGCGATCCCGCCGCCGAAGCCCCGCCAGGAGGAGACGGCGGCGCCCGGCGCGAGGCCGCCCTCCAGGATCTCGTCCCAGCCGATCAGCCGGCGGCCGCGCTCGGCCAGCCAGCGGTCGAAGTGCCGGATGAGGTGGCTCTGCAGCTCGTCCTCGTTGGCCAGGCCCAGCTCGCGGATCCGCGCCTGCGCGGCGGCGCTGTCCTTCCACTGCTCCTTGGGGCACTCGTCGCCGCCGAGGTGGACGAACTCGGACGGGAAGAGTTCCAGGACCTCCTCCAGCACCCCCTCGAAGAAGCGCAGGGTCTCCTCGGAGGCGTTGAGCACGTTGTGGCTCACCCCCCAGTCGGTCCAGACCCCGAGCGCGGCGGTGTCCACCACGTCGGTGTTGCCCAGCTCGGGGTAGGCGGAGACGGCGGCCTGGGTGTGGCCGGGCAAGTCGATCTCCGGGACGACGGTGATCCCGCGGGCGGCCGCGTAGGCGACGATCTCGCGCAGGTCGTCCTGGGTGTAGTAGCCGCCGTGCGGGCGGTCGTCACGGCGCTGTCCGGCCCGGTAGCCGACCATCGAGCGCTCCCGCCAGGAGCCCTGCTCGGTCAGCCTCGGGTAGCGCTTGATCTCGACCCGCCACCCCTGGTCGTCGGTCAGGTGCAGGTGCAGCACGTTGAGCTTGTGCGCGGCCAGCAGGTCGACGAAGCGCAGCACGTCCGCCTTGGGCAGGAAGTGCCGGGCGACGTCGAGCAGCGCGCCGCGCCAGCCGAACCGGGGGGCGTCCTCGATGTCGGCGCCGGGCAGCACCCAGCCCTCGCGGCGCACCGGCGAGCGGCGGTAGGCGTCCGGCCCGAGCAGCCGGCGCAGGGTCTGCGCCCCCCACAGGGCTCCGGCCGGGCCGCCCGCGGCGAGCAGGGCGTGGCCGGGGCGCACCGTGATCCGGTACGCCTCGGCGGCGAGCGCCCCGTCCTGGACCAGCTCGATGCCCGCACCCGGCCGGCCCGGGCCGAGCGGCAGCCCGGTCGCGGCGGACAGGGTCGCCCGCAGCCAGCGCTCGGCGTCGGCCAGCGCGGGGGGTGCGGTCAGCGTGGTGGCGGCGTCGAGCGGGAAGTCCTCGTCCGGGCGGTGGACGGCACTCGAAGGTGCGGGAATGAGGTCCATTCCGACATCCTGCCCACGCCCCGGACGATTGGCATAGACCACAGCGGAAACCCTGGTGCTATGCAAAACGGCGTGGTGCGGAGCGCCGCGGACTACTTCTTGTCGCCGTCGCCGCCCTGCGGCTTGCCGATGCCGTCGTAGATCTCCTTGCACATCGGGCAGACCGGGTACTTCTTCGGGTCACGCCCGGGCACCCACACCTTGCCGCAGAGCGCCACCACGGGAGACCCGGAGAGCGCGCTCTCCATGATCTTGTCCTTCTGGACGTAGTGCGCGAAGCGCTCGTGGTCGCCGTCCCCGTTGGACACCTGCGGGACGGGCTCGACCAGGGTGCCGGTGCCGAGGCCGCGCTCGGGCTCAAGAGTGCTCATGGGTGCCAAGTCTATGGGCGCCTCCGGAAACCCGGCCAGTGTCGCGGCGCGGGGCCCGGTCCGCTCAGTTCATCGTCGGGTCGTCCGGGTACGTCGCCAGCAGCGCGAGCGGGCCGCGCTGGCGGCGCAGCACCGCGCGCCACAGCCGCTCCGGCTCGGGGCTGGAGACGTCCCCGGGCTCGCACTCCACGAGGTACCAGGCGCCGCTCTCCAGCTCCGACTCCAGCTGGCCCGGCGACCAGCCGGCGTACCCGGCGAAGATCCGCAGGCTGCCCAGTTCGCCGGCCATCACCTCGGGCGGCGCCTCCAGGTCCACCAGGCCGATCGCGCCGTGCACCCGGCGCCAGCCGAGCGGCTCGCCGGTGCCCGGCTCCCCGGGCGCCACCGCGAGGCCGAGCGCCGAGTCCAGCGCCACCGGGCCGCCCTGGAACACCACGGGGGGCTGTCCGACGAGTCTGTTCCAGCCGTCCAGCACACTGCCCACCTCGACCGGCGTCGGCCGGTTGAGGACCACGCCGAGCGCCCCCTCGGCGTCGTGGTCGAGGAGCAGCACCACCGCCCGCGCGAAGTTCGGGTCGGTGAGCAGGGGCGTCGCGACGAGCAGACGGCCGGTCTCGGACCGGCCTCCGTGCGAATGGGCCGCCGTCATGCCCACATGATCCCGCAGAACGGCACCGCTCGGACACCGCAACGCCCGGAAACCCGCCACGCCGACGAACACCCGTACGGCCGTACCGGGGAGCGGGCGCGGGCCCGGAGAGAGCACCATCACGGGAGAGGCTCACGGGAACCAACGGAGCGCCTACTACCATCTACGTCTGGTGGACGCCCTTATACGGTGCCGACTCGGTTTCGCCGGGGGCCCGAACGCGCCCGTTTATCGACCGGTCCACCACCGGCTCTCTCCCGGAGCCCCCTTCCCCGACCCCTCTGGCACCCCGGATTGCGAGAACGATGACCGACGACGTCCTGCTGGTCCACGGCGGAAACCCGCTCGAAGGCGAGATCCGCGTCCGCGGAGCGAAGAACCTGGTGCCCAAGGCCATGGTCGCCGCCCTCCTCGGGCAGGGCCCCAGCAGACTGCGCAACGTCCCGGACATCCGCGACGTCAAGGTGGTCCGCGGCCTGCTGCAGCTGCACGGCGTGACGGTGCGCACCGGCGACGAGGACGGCGAGCTGATCCTCGACCCCTCGCACGTCGAGAGCGCCAACGTCGCCGACATCGACGCGCACGCCGGCTCCTCGCGGATCCCGATCCTGTTCTGCGGCCCGCTGCTGCACCGCCTCGGCCACGCCTTCATCCCCGGCCTCGGCGGCTGCGACATCGGCGGCCGCCCGGTCGACTTCCACTTCGAGGTGCTGCGCCAGTTCGGCGCCACCATCGAGAAGCACCCGCAGGGCACCTACCTGGTCGCCCCGCAGCGGCTGCGCGGCACCAAGATCGAGCTGCCCTACCCCTCGGTCGGCGCGACCGAGCAGGTACTGCTCACCGCCGTCCTCGCCGAGGGCGTCACCGAGCTGCGCAACGCGGCCATCGAGCCGGAGATCGTCGACCTGATCTGCGTGCTGCAGAAGATGGGCGCGATCATCACCCTGGGCACCGACCGGACGATCCTGATCACCGGTGTGGACGAGCTGAACGGCTACAACCACCGCGCGCTGCCGGACCGCCTGGAGGCCGCCTCCTGGGCCTGCGCGGCGCTGGCCACCAAGGGCGACATCTACGTCCGCGGCGCCCGCCAGCTGGAGATGATGACCTTCCTGAACACCTTCCGGAAGGTCGGCGGCGCCTTCGAGGTGGACGACGAGGGCATCCGCTTCTGGCACCCCGGCGGCGAGCTCAAGGCGATCGCCCTGGAGACCGACGTCCACCCGGGCTTCCAGACCGACTGGCAGCAGCCGCTGGTCGTCGCGCTGACCCAGGCCACGGGCCTGTCCATCGTCCACGAGACGGTGTACGAGTCGCGGCTCGGGTTCACCGGCGCGCTGAACCAGATGGGCGCGCACATCCAGCTCTACCGCGAGTGCCTGGGCGGCACCCCGTGCCGCTTCGGCGCCCGCAACTTCCTGCACTCCGCGGTCGTCTCCGGCCCGTCCAAGCTGATCGGCTCCGAGCTGGTCATCCCGGACCTGCGCGGCGGCTTCTCGTACCTGATCGCGGCGCTGGCGGCCGAGGGCACCTCGACCGTGCACGGCATCGACCTGATCAACCGCGGCTACGAGAACTTCATGGACAAGCTGCGGGACCTGGGCGCCCACGTCGAGCTGCCCAGCGAGCAGCTGGTCGACGCCTGACGGCCCGGTCACGGCAACGGCGAGAGGCCGGGCTCCCCAGTGGGGAGCCCGGCCTCTCGGGCGTTCAAGGGGTGGCTCAGGCAGCGCCCTTGGCGGCTTCCTTCAGCTTGGAGCCGGCGCTCACCTTGGCGCTGTAGCCCGCGGCGATCTGGATCGGCTCGCCGGTCTGCGGGTTGCGGGCGGTGCGGGCAGCGCGGTGGGTGCGCTCGAAGGTCAGGAAACCGGGGATGGTGACCTTCTCGTCGCCCTTGGCGACGACCTCGCCGACGATCTCGGCGAAGGCGGCCAGAACGGCGTCGGCGTCCTTGCGGGTCACCTCGGCGCGCTCGGACAGCGCGGCCACCAGCTCACTGCGGTTCATGTGTACTCCTGTGGTCTGTTCGCTTGCGGTGCGCGGGGGCCCATCGGTGCTCCCACCGGGGGGCACCCGGATGGGCCGCAGGTCCGCACACTGTGCTCATGCAGGCAATGCGTGGTCGCAGGCCGGGTCCGTACCCGATGCCGCGCGCCGGAGCCGTCGAAGGCCCGCCCGCCCGCCTGGATACGAATCCTGCCCCGACCGGCCCCGAGAAAGCCAATCGGGCCCCGGCCGAGCCACCCGAACATCGCCCGCCCGTTGGAGGTGTGACGCTCCGTCGGCTCCGGCGGACCGGGCGCGGGCGGCGGTCGGGACGACACGCCGGAAGACCAGGGGGACGTTCCGTACTTGTCGGACACGCCTGCCCCGTGCAGGGCTACGGTACGCCCTACGACTGACAAGCCCAAACACGCCCCTCGCCCTTGTGTCGCAAGGGTTCGGGGCGAGCTCGGCGGGTATGACCACTATTCGCACATTTGAGCGATCTACGACACGTCGCCCGATCCGCCCGTCAGAGCTTGACGGTGGGGAACGCGGACGTGTCGAGGGTGCCCACGATGCCGGGGGTCGGACGGGCCGGTGCGGGGGCCTCCTGGGCCCCCGCCAGGGCCGCCTCGCGCACCGCGGAGGCGACGGTCTTGGCGACGTCCTTGTGGAACACGCTCGGGATGATGTAGTTCGCGTTCAGCTCGTCGTCGGCCACGGTGGTGGCCAGCGCCCGGGCGGCGGCGATCATCATCTCGGTGTTGACGGTGCGGCTCTGGGCGTCCAGCAGGCCGCGGAAGACACCCGGGAAGACCAGCACGTTGTTGATCTGGTTCGGGAAGTCGCTGCGGCCGGTGGCGACCACGGCGGCGGTCTGCCGGGCGATGGCCGGGTCGACCTCCGGGTCCGGGTTGGCCAGCGCGAAGACGATCGAGTCCTCGGCCATGGTGGCCAGGTCGTCGCCGTCCAGGACGTTCGGGGCCGACACGCCGATGAAGACGTCGGCGCCCGCCACGGCCTCCTTGAGGGTGCCGGTACGGCCCGAGCGGTTGGTGTGCTCGGCGATCCAGCGCAGGCTCTCGGTGAGGTCCTCGCGGCCCAGGTGGACCACGCCGCGCACGTCCGCCACGGTGGCGTGCTCGACGCCGGCCGCCATCAGCAGCTTGAGGATCGCGGTGCCGGCGGCACCGGCGCCCGACATCACCACGCGGATGTCGCCGATCCGCTTGCCGACGACCTTCAGCGCGTTGGTGAGGGCGGCCAGCACCACGATCGCGGTGCCGTGCTGGTCGTCGTGGAAGACCGGGATGTCCAGGGCCTCGCGCAGCCGGGCCTCGATCTCGAAGCAGCGCGGCGCGGAGATGTCCTCCAGGTTGATCCCGGCGAAGCCCGGGGCGATCGCCTTGACGATGGCGACGATCTCGTCGGTGTCCTGGGTGTCCAGGCAGATCGGCCAGGCGTCGATCCCGGCGAAGCGCTTGAACAGGGCCGCCTTGCCCTCCATGACCGGCAGCGCGGCCTCCGGGCCGATGTTGCCCAGGCCCAGCACGGCCGAGCCGTCGGTGACCACGGCGACGCTGTTGCGCTTGATGGTCAGGCGGCGGGCGTCCTCGGGGTTCTCCGCGATCGCCATGCAGACCCGGGCGACACCCGGGGTGTAGATCATGCTGAGGTCGTCACGGTTGCGGATCGGCAGCTTGGAGGACATCTCGATCTTGCCGCCGAGGTGCATCAGGAAGGTCCGGTCCGAGACCTTGCCGATCGACACGCCGTCGATCGCGCGCAGCTTCTCGACGATCTCCTCGCCGTGCGCGACCGAGGAGGCCGCCACCGTGACGTCGATCCGCAGCGCCTCCAGGCCGGAGGCGGTGACGTCGAGACCGGTCACCGAGCCGCCAGAGGACTCCACGGCCGTGGTGATAGCACTGACGGCGTTGCCCCGGGCCGGGACCTCCAGCCGTACCGTGATCGAGTTGGAGACACTGGGCACCGTCGCCATCGACGCTTCCTTCTTCCGTCTGTCCCGCAGGCTCAACATTTTGTTGAAGGCATCGCCTGCGCATGCTAGACCTCGATCGTCGCACCTTCCAAGGGATAGCCAGAAATAACGTTCATTGAGTGTGCGGACCCGACAATCCCACCCGATGGCCGCCGCCTCCGCCGCTCACTCCTTGCCTCTCACGGCCGATGCGTTACATTGGACAGGCACCGGCTCGATCCAAGCCCCCGGGCCCAACCTTCGTCCCTTCGAGGGACCACTTGCCGCGAGGCGAGCATGGCGGGTCGGTGTTCAAACGTCTGAAGGCCCCTCACCAGCCGGTGAGGGGCCTTCTTCCGTAGGGGCCGTCAGCCGTGCAGCAGCGCGGGCACGCCGGCCGCGTCCGGCAGGTCGTCCGGGCCGGAGAGCACGGTCAGCCGCTGGGTCGCGCGGGTCAGCGCCACGTACAGCACCCGCAGGCCCGCCTCCGACTCGCCGGCGATGCCGGTCGGGTCGGCCACCACGGTCGCGTCGTACTCCAGGCCCTTGGCCTCCAGGCTGCCCAGCACCACCGCGCGAGCCCCCAGGCCCTCGGCCCAGCCGGCCGCCTCCTCCCGGCGGTCCATCGGCACCACGATCGCCACGGTGCCGTCCACCTCGGACAGCAGCCGCTCCAGCTCGGCCCGGGCGGCCTTGCCGAAGGCCTCCGGCGAGGGGTCCGTGACGGCCGCGAAGCGCGGTTCCACGCCGACGTGGCGCACCGCGCTCGGCGACGGCGTGCCCGGCGCGGCCAGCGCCAGCACCTTGGCCGCGACCTCGGCGATCTCGGCGGGGTTGCGGTAGTTCACGGTCAGCGTGAACCGGCGGCGCGGCTTGCCGGACAGCACCTCGTCCATGGCGGCCTGGGCCTCCTGCGGGAACGGCCAGGAGGACTGCGCCGGATCCCCGACGATCGTCCAGGTGGCCATCCGGGCCCGGCGGCCGATCATCCGCCACTGCATCGGGGTGAGGTCCTGCGCCTCGTCCACGATGACGTGGGCGTACTCCTTGCGCTCGACCGGCACGCGGTCGCGCTGACGGGCGCTGCGGTCGGCGAAGGTGGTGACCTCGTCCAGGCCGCTCAGCAGGTCCACCGCGTCCACCTCGCGGACCTTCGGGCGGGCCGGCTCGCCGAGCAGCACCTGGAGCTCGTCGATCAGCGCGACGTCGTGCGCCGACAGCGCGCCCTCGCCCTCCGCGGACAGGTGGCGCCAGGAGGCGGCCAGCAGCCTGGCCTCGTCCGGGGTCACGGCGCGACGGGCGATCCGGTTGGTGTGCCGGTGCCGGCACAGCGTGCCGAGCACCCGGCGCGGGGTCAGCGCCGGCCACCACGCGTCCAGGAAGTCCAGGAACGACGCCTCGTCCGAGACGTACTCGTCGAAGGACTCCTTCTCCTCCTGGCGCTGCTCGCGGGCGTAGTGGTCGGCCGGCTTCGGCAGGTCCCTGGTGGCCTGCTGCCACAGGGCGTCCAGCAGCAGCCGGCGGGCGCGCGGGCGCAGCAGGTTCAGCGGGGTGCCACCGGAGCCCACCACGTTGCCCCGCACGGCCTTCAGGCGGGAGGCGTCCAGCTTCAGCACCTCGCCGCGGGCGACCACCTTCAGCTCCTGCGGCGCGCCCAGCTCCAGCGCGGCGCGGGCGGCCCGGCGCAGCAGCTGGACCATCCGGGCCGAGCCCTTGACGCGGGCCGCCTCGGGCGAGTCGTAGGTGCCCGCCTCGATGCCGTCCACCAGCGAGCCGACCGCCCGGATGGCGACCTGGCCCTCCTCCCCCAGCGCGGGCAGCACGCCCTCGGTGTAGGAGACCAGCAGCGGGGTCGGCGAGACCACCAGGATGCCCCCCGCGTAGCGGCGGCGGTCCTGGTAGAGCAGGTAGGCGGCGCGGTGCAGGGCGACGGCGGTCTTGCCGGTGCCGGGACCGCCGGTGACGAGGGTGGCGCCCGCGGCGGCGGCGCGGATCACCTCGTCCTGCTCCTTCTGGATGGAGGAGACGATGTCGCGCATCGAGTGGCTGCGGGCGCGGCCCAGCGAGGCCATCAGCGCGCCGTCGCCGACCACCGCCAGCTCCTCGCCGCCCAGGGTCGGGGTGAGGTCGGGGCGCAGCAGGTCGTCCTCGACGCCGATCACCCGGCGGCCCTTGGAGCGGATCACCCGGCGGCGGATCACCCGGCCCGGCTCGACCGGGGTGGCGCGGTAGAAGGGGGCGGCGGCGGGCGCGCGCCAGTCGATCACCAGCGGGCCGTACTCGGCGTCCAGTACGCCGAGGCGGCCGATGTGGAGGGTCTCCGCGACGACCGGGTCGGCCGGGTCGAGCGGGGTGTCGGACGGAATGCCGTGCTCCTCCGGGGCGTCCGCCCGCTGGAGGTCGATCCGGCCGAACAGGAAGTCCTCGAACTCGTTGTTCAGACGCTGGAGGTGGGCGCCGGCCCGGTAGACCTGGGCGTCGCGTTCGGCGAGCGCGCCGGGGGTGCCGACCTGGACCCGCTTGGCGGCGTCCTCCAGGATGTACTCGGCCTCGGCGAGCTTCTCCTCCAACCGGTGGTAGACGGTGTCGAGGTGCTGCTGCTCACCGGCGATCTCGCGCGTGCGGACGGTCTCGTGGTCGGTGGCGGGGGTGGTGGGCGTGTTGCTCTGCATGGCCTCGGTGTTAGCGGCGGGAATCCCGCTCCGGAAAACGAGCGGACGGATGATCCTACGCCGCGACCCCCCGGCCGCGCTGCTCCGGAACGTACAAAAATCGAAGGCCGCCCTCCGCGGAGCGGAGGGCGGCCTTCGGTGTCAACATGGGGTGGTGGAGATGCCGGGAATCGAACCCGGGTCCAGTGGAGTTAATTCAGGGCTTCTCCGAGCGCAGTCCGCTGTGCTTTTCTCGGCCCTGGCGGTCACGCGGACAAGCCGCCAACAGGCCCAGCTGCTGTTTGATTTCCCATCCGCCCTCGCAGCCCGGGCGGACGGTTGAGTTCCCTAGATTATGCCAGGGTCCGGGTCGGGAACTCCCCGGTCTGACACCCAAGCGCTATCGGTGCTTATTAGGCAGCGAGAGCGAACTGCTGGGAATCGCGCTTAGTGTTGGCGATTATTTTTTTGCGACACGTGGTTTACGAGATCATTGCCGCGTTCCTCGGCTCGCTTCCCCTGTTTCAACATCCCCTGTCGAAACCGATCATCCCCATGTTTTGTTGAGAAACAGCTCGGACGGTCATCGTCCGTGTTGCTTGCGCCATAGTACGCGAGGCGACGGGCGAGGGTCCAGCGGATTAACCCTGGCGCCGGCGGGCCGCCGCCACCGCGCGGGCCGTCTCGCGGGTGTCCTGCTTCTCGCGCAGCGTCTGGCGCTTGTCGTAGAGCTTCTTGCCGACCGCGAGCGCCAGTTCGAGCTTCACCCGGCCGTCCTTGAAGTACAGCGAGAGCGGGACCAGGGTGTGGCCCGCGTCGCGGACCTTGGTCTCGATCTTGCGGATCTCCAGCTTGTGCAGCAGCAGCTTGCGCTTGCGCCGGGCCGCGTGGTTGGTCCACGTCCCCTGGGTGTACTCGGGGATGAAGACGTTGTCGATCCACGCCTCGTGGTTCTGGATGTAGGCGTAGCCGTCGACCAGGTTGGCCCTCCCCTCGCGCAGCGACTTGACCTCGGTGCCGGTGAGGACGAGGCCGCACTCGTAGGTGTCGAGGATCGTGTACTCGTGTCGCGCCTTCTTGTTCTGCGCGATCAGCTTCTGTCCGGTTTCCTTTGCCATAACGCGGTCATTCTCGCACTTCGACGCCGGATCGGGCAGCTGCTTTAGGCCCGGGTGCCCAGCCCCGCGAAGACCCGCAGGGCGAGCTGGTCGGCCTCCTCGCCCGAACCCGCCGGGACGTCCGGGGTCAGGCCGGTGCCGTCCAGGGAGCGGCCGGCCGGGGTGTGGTAGCGGCCGACGGTCAGCTCCAGCACCGCGCCGTCGGCGAGCCGGCTGGGCTGCTGGACGGTGCCCTTGCCGAAGGTCCGCGAGCCCACCACCACGGCGCGGCTGCGGTCCTGGAGCGTGCCGGCCAGCAGTTCGGCCGCGCTCATCGTGCCGCCGTCCACCAGCAGCACCAGCGGGGTGCGCGTGTCGCCGCCGGGCGGGGCGGTCAACTCCCTGGTCTCGCCGCGCTCCTCGTACGAGCCGACCGCGCCGCCGTCCAGGAAGATCCCGGCGGTGTCGGCGGCCTCGTCGACCAACCCGCCGGAGTTGCCGCGCAGATCGAGCACCACGCCGGTGTGCGGGGCGCGCAGCGCGGCGCGCACCTGGTCGGCCACGCCACTGGTGAAGGCGCGCACGGTCACCCGCAGCACGCCCTTGCCCAGTTGTTCGGCGGTGACCTGGCGGCTGTCCAGCAGCACGCGCCGCAGCCGCAGTTCGCGCTCCTGCCCCTCGCCGCGCCGGACGGCCAGGGTGACCTCGGAGCCGGCCCGGCGCTCGTCGCCCTGACCGCGCAGCCGCGCCACCACCTCGGTGACCGGAAGGTGGTCGGCCTGGTCCTGGCCGACCCGGACCAGCCGGTCGCCGGGGGCGATCCCGGCGGCCGCGGCCGGGCCGCCCGGCGCGACCTGGGAGACCTCGGTGACGCCGTCCTGGCCGCGGCCGACCGAGAGGCCCACGCCCGGGTAGCGGCCGTCCAGGCCCTGGCTGAACTCCGCGTACTCCTGGGCGCTGTAGTACGCGCCCCAGCGGTCCCCGCCGGCCGCCAGCAGGTGCTCGGCCTGCTGCTCGGACAGCGCGGCGCCGGCCGGGTCCGCCGGGAGCCCGCCGAAGGCCCCGGCGGTGTCGGCGGAGAGCCGGCGCGGCGGGTCGGTCTGGTCCCCCCAGGCGCCGGTGGCCGCACCGGCCAGCAGCACGGCGCCGAACACCAGGCTGAGCGCGGCCACCTGGCGGGTCCTGCGCGGAGTTTGCAGCATGGCACCGGAGTGTAGACACGACTCCGCGCGGGACGAACCGGAACGGCGGGCCCCGGAACGCCGACGGCCCCGTACGGCGCAGTGCCGTACGGGGCCGCCGGGGCGGTCCGGGATCAGACCTTGAGGTACTTGCGCAGGGTGAAGAACGCCGCGACGCCGGCCATGCCCATACCCACCACGATCAGCAGCGGTATCACCGCCAGCACCGAGCCGAGGCCGATGAAGTGGATGAACTGCACCCGGTCGGCCAGCCAGTTCTGGACGAAGAAGTGCCCGCCGATGAGCAGCCCGGAGGCCATCGCCGCGCCCAGCAGCGCCGAGAACGCCGCCTCGGCGATGAACGGCATCTGGACGTAGAAGTTCGAGGCGCCGACCAGGCGCATGATCCCGGTTTCGCGCCGTCGGCTGTACGCCGACACCCGGACGGTGTTGACGATCAGCAGCAGGGCGACGAACAGCATCAGCACCATGATCACGAAGGCCGCCGTCTGGAGGCCGTTCAGCAGGCCGAACAGGTTCTCCAGGATCTTCCGCTGGTCCTCGACCGACTTGACGCCGGGCTTGCCGGCGAAGGCGCTCTGGATCACGTCGTACTTGGTCGGGTCGTTGAGCTTGACCCGCCAGGACTGCGGCATGGCGTCCGCGCCCAGGACGGAGATGAGCGGGTTGTCCGGGTTCATCTCCTTCCAGTGCTTGTACGCGTCGGCGGAGCTCTCGTAGGTGGACGACTGGACCACCGAGGTCATCTTGTCCAGCTGGTCCTTGATGTCCTGGACCTGCTGGTCGGTGGCGGCGCCCTTGTCGCACTGCGGCGAGTTCCGGGCGTCGGCCTTGGTGCAGAAGTAGATGCTCACCTCGACCTTGTCGTACCAGTACCCCTTCATGGAGTTCACCTGGTCGCGGACCAGGAGCGAGGAACCGGCGAGGGCGAGGGAGAGCGCGACGCTGACCACGACCGCGATGGTCATGGTCAGGTTGCGTCGGAGACCCACACCGATCTCCGACAGGACGAACTGGGCACGCATGCGGGAAACACTCCAGGGTTGGTACTGCTCCGGGTCTGGCGGTTCGGGCCGACGGCCCCACGGGTCAGCGCTGGTCGGTCAGTGCTGGTACCCGTAGACGCCGCGGGCCTGGTCGCGGACGAGCAACCCCTTGTCGAGCTCGATGACGCGCTTGCGCATCTGGTCGACGATGGCCTGGTCGTGGGTGGCCATCAGCACCGTGGTGCCGGTGCGGTTGATGCGGTCGAGCAGCTTCATGATGCCGACCGAGTTCTGCGGGTCGAGGTTGCCCGTGGGCTCGTCCGCGATGAGCAGCATCGGACGGTTCACGAAGGCGCGGGCGATCGCCACGCGCTGCTGCTCACCACCGGACAGCTCGCCCGGCATGCGGTCCTCCTTGCCGCCGAGGCCGACCAGCTCCAGCACCTCGGGCACCACCTTGTTGATGGCGCTCTTGGGCTTGCCGATCACCTCCAGTGCGAAGGCGACGTTCTGCGCGACCGTCTTGTTCGGCAGCAGACGGAAGTCCTGGAAGACGGTGCCCAGCTGGCGGCGCATGTGCGGCACCTTCCAGTTGGACAGCTTGCCGAGGTCCTTGCCCAGCACGTGCACCGCCCCCGTGCTGGGGCGCTCCTCGCGCAGGCACAGGCGCAGGAAGGTGGACTTCCCCGAGCCGGACGAGCCGACCAGGAAGACGAACTCACCCTTCTCGATCTCCAGCGAGACGTTGTCCAGGGCGGGACGGTTCTGCTTGGGATAGGTCTTGGAGACGTTGTCGAATCTGATCACGGCTGCATCACGGAGGCCATCCTAGGCGGCGCCAGTCCTCGGTCGGTCCGCCCCGGAGGCCCGGTCCGCGGGCGGCGAAAGGAGCCGCAGAGGCCGCTCCCGGACTCGGACCATACGCGAATCGGCAACCGGCCCGCAGGGACCGCCCGTGACAACGACCGATCCCTGGGGGAGAATGTCCGCTTATGCCCAGAATATTGGGAGGCATCTCACAGCCCGGGAGCCGGAACCGCCGGAACCTGGCAGAGTGGAGGGGGCGACCGTGTCACGGCCGCTCCCCCGTACAGGGCAGCGCGTGGAACCAAAGCCCCGTCCGGTGCGTTGGCTGTAGGCAAGGAGGAGATCGCATGACCTGCGACCATCTGGTGTGCGCCAACTGCAACGGCCGCGTCAGCGACGGGCGTTGCCCGGTGTGCCGGGCCAACCGGGCCCGGATCCAGGAGCAGCAGAGCCCGTTCGCCGCGCTCTCCCCCGCGATGCTGCTGGCCCTGCTGGCCGGGCTGCTCGCGGTGGCGCTGATCGCGCGGCAGGCACTGGCCTGAGTCCACGGACGTACGGGATTCCGGGCACACGGGCTCCGGAGCCGTCGGCCCCGAACACGCGAGGAGGCCCCCGACCACTGCGGTCGGGGGCCTCCTGCGTCGTTCACGGCTGCGCGGACCGTGCGCCGGCTGCTCGGCACCGGCCCGCGGCCGACTACTCGGCGCTGGTCTCGCGCTGCTTGCGCCAGCGGATCCCGGCCTCGATGAACCCGTCGATGTCGCCGTCCAGCACGGCCTGCGGGTTGCCGGCCTCGTACGCGGTGCGGACGTCCTTCACCATCTGGTACGGGTGCAGCACGTAGGAGCGCATCTGGTTGCCCCAGGAGCTGCCGCTGTCCTTGAGCGCGTCCATCGCCGCCTTCTCCTCCTGGCGGCGCCGCTCCAGCAGCTTGGCCTGGAGGACGTTCATCGCGGACGCCTTGTTCTGGATCTGTGAGCGCTCGTTCTGGCAGGAGACCACGATGCCGGTCGGGATGTGCGTGATGCGCACCGCCGAGTCGGTGGTGTTGACGCCCTGGCCGCCGGGGCCGGAGGCGCGGTACACGTCCACCCGCAGCTCGCCCTCGTCGATGTCGACGTGGTCGGACTGCTCGACGACCGGGAGGACCTCGACACCGGCGAAGGAGGTCTGCCGGCGGCCCTGGTTGTCGAACGGCGAGATGCGCACCAGGCGGTGGGTGCCCTGCTCGACCGAGAGGGTGCCGTAGGCGTACGGGGCCTTCACGGTGAAGGTCGCGGACTTGATGCCGGCCTCTTCGGCGTACGAGGTGTCGTACACCTCGGTGGGGTACCCGTGCCGCTCGGCCCAGCGCAGGTACATGCGCATGAGCTGCTCGGCGAAGTCGGCGGCGTCCACGCCACCGGCCTCGGCACGGATGTTGATCAGCGCCTCGCGGGCGTCGTACTCGCCGGACAGGAGGGTGCGGACCTCCAGCTCCTCGACCGCCTTCTGGAGGGAGACGAGCTCGGCCTCGGCTTCGGTACGGGTGTCCGCGTCGTCCTCGGCCTCGGCGAGCTCGAAGAGCACGCCCAGGTCGTCGATGCGGCTGCGCAGGCTCTCGACCCGACGCAGTTCACCCTGGAGGAAGGAGAGCCGGCTGGTCACCTTCTGCGCGTTCGCGACGTCGTCCCACAGGGTGGGGGCGGCTGCCTCCTCCTCCAGGACCGCGATGTCGGCCCGGATCTTGTCCAGGTCGAGGACGGCCTCGATCGACCCCATGGTCGTATCGAGGTTCTTGAGCTCTTCGGAAGGATCGACGGCTGCCACGCCCCCAGGGTAATGGTTCCGGGAGTGGTCATGACGACACCCCCGGTTCCCCCGGAGTCGGCGGCCCGGTCACGGCGTCCGCCGCGGCCGCCGGACGGCTCCGGCTACGGCGCCCGCGGGGCCGTGCCCGACACCGCCGGACGGGTCGGGTGGCCGTCGTCCGGCACGGTGGCCGCGAAGGCCGTCCAGGCCGCAGCGGCGCCCGCCAGCAGCAGCACGGTGGCGATCAGCACGGCCAGCAGCCGGCGGCGGCGCAGCAGGGCCTGGCGGTCCCGGCGGTGGCCCGGGGCGACCCGCTGGGCACGGGACTCCACCGCGTACGCGGCCAGCTCGTCGGCGGACGGGCGGCGCAGGCTGGTGTGGGTGTCCCGGGTGGAGTCCGGGGCGGCGCCCGGCACCAGCGGGACGGCCGGGCCGCGGCGGCGCTTGTGGACGCCCGGGCCGGCGTCGACCTCGGCGTAGACGGCCTCGCCGGGGGTCAGCTGCTCCTCGGCCGGGGCGCGGCCCTGGCCGGGCACGGCGAGCACCGGCAGGCCCGCCAGCGAGGGCAGCTGCTCGCGCAGCCGGGAGGCCAGCTCGGCGGCGCGCAGCCGGGAGGCGGGAGCCTTGGCCAGGCACTCGGAGATGATCCGCCACAGCCCGTCCGGCAGGCCGGGGATCGGCGGCACCTGCTCGGTGACGTGCCGGCGCAGCACCGCGCCGGTGTGGCCGCCGCCGAACGGCGTGAAGCCGGCCAGCAGCTCGTACAGCACGGTGGCGAGGGCGTAGATGTCGACGGCGGCGCGCGGCTCCAGGCCCTCGATGATCTCGGGGGCGAGGTAGTCGGGGGTGCCGATGATCCGGGTGGCCCGGGTGCGGCGCGGGGCGTCGACCAGGCGGGCCACGCCGAAGTCGGTGAGCTTGGCGCGCGGGGCGCCGCCCGGGCCGGGGGCGGCGGCGAGGTCGAGCAGGACGTTCTCCGGCTTGACGTCACGGTGGACGATCCCGGCCGCGTGCGCGGCGGCCAAGCCGTCGGCGACGTCGGCGATGATCGAGGCGGCGGTCTGCGGCGGCAGCGCGCCGTCCCGCTCCAGCCGGGAGCGCAGGTCGGTGCCCTGGACCAGCTCCATCACCAGGGCGAGGTCGCTGCCGTCCACCACCATGTCGCGCACGCCGACCACCCGGGGGTGGTCGAGGCTGGTCAGCGCGGTGCGCTCCTGGACGAAGCGGCCGACCAGCACCTGGTCGGCGGCGAGGTCCTCGCGCAGCAGCTTGACGGCCACCGGGCCGTCGGGCCCCTCACCGAGCCAGACCGTCCCGGCCGAACCCCGGCCGATGACCTGGTGGACGGTGTACCGGCTGCCGATCTTGCGTGCCAATGCTGCTCCGTGGGCGGCGCGGGAGCGCTCCGGGGGTCCGGGGCGCTCGGTGGGGCGGGACAACAGCGACCAACCTACGCGCCCGGAGGCCCCGCGGGGGCCGCCCGAGCGGCCCGGAGCGGGAGTCTCGGCCGAGAAATCTCGCCAATTGTCGACATAGCGTCAATCTTGCCGCCCCGGCGGGCCGGAGACCGGACCGGCTCCGGGCCGGGCCCGGGGACGGCCCGGGCGCGGATCCGAGCCGGAACGGGCACGGATCCGATCGGGACGGGCACGGATCCGATCGGGACGGCGCTACTTGCCGAAGATGGCGTCCACCCAGCCGCGCACCGAGTCGAACCAGCCCACCACGTTGTCCCAGTAGTGCGGCAGCGGCGTGAAGTTCCACAGCGCCACCCCGGCCACGGCCAGCACCAGCAGCACCACCAGACAGCCCTTGAGGCAGCCGAGCCCCGGGATGTACATCCGGTTGCGGCTGCGCGGACGCGGCTCCCGCGCAGGCCCGGACTCACGGCGGCCCGGCGCCGACGGCTCCTCGCGGCGTTGCGGCGGAGCCTCCCGGTACTGCGGGGCCGGCGGCTCGGCCCGGCGCGGCACCGGGGTGGGCGCGGGCGGCGGCGGGTAGCCGCCCTGCGACTGCCCGTACCCGGCCGGGGCCTGCCGGTAGCCGCCGGGCGGCTGCGGACGGCCGCCCTGGCCGCGCTGGCCCCCCTGGCCGCCCTGACCGCGCGGACCGACGCCCTGACCGCCCTGGCCCTGCGCCTGGTAGGGCGGCGGGGCCACCGGCGGACGCTGGGCGTAGCCGGGCGGGGGCGGCGACTGGCGGTAGCCGCCGGGCTGCTGCGGCCCCGGACGCCCGCCCGGGGCGCCCTGGCCCTGGCCCGGCCCCGGCCGGTGCCCCTGACCGGGGTGGCCCCCCGGACCGGCCTGGAAGGGCGGCGGGGCGACCTGCGGCTCCGGGTAGTCCGCGAAGTCCTCCGGGCCGAAGTAGCCGACCTGGGTCTGCTGGTTGCGGTCCCGCGCCGCGCGCAGCTGGGTCTGCCACGGGTGCGGCGCCTCCTCCTGCGGCGGCGCGGCGGGCGGGGGCGGCGGCACGGCCGCGGGCGG
>NZ_JBEZUT010000133.1:0-22335 GCF_040636595.1 Kitasatospora sp. NPDC036755 | reverse complement strand
TAGATCACCCACCTGCGACCACCGTTGGGGTCGCTGAGCGCGGCCTCCATCCAGGCGGACGCGCAGGTCATCGCCAGCGTCAGCGCGGTGTCGTCATCCGCGCCGCGGAGTCCGCCGCCCGTACGGAGGTCGAACGGGCCGGGCAGGAGGCCTGGGCCGCCCGGCGCGAGCTGGAACGCGCCACCGCCGAACTCGACGCCGCCCACCGGGGCCTGCGCGCGGCCGCCGTCGGCCTCCCCTCCCTGCCGCTCGACTGGCCGGACCTCACCGACCAGGCGCAGGAACTGGGCGCCCCCTGGTCCGACGAGGCCTGGAGCACCGCCCGCAGTGACCTGTTCCTGCGCGCCCTCGACCTGCACCGAGCCCTGGTCGCCAACACCGCGAAGCGGGTGCGCGGCAACCTCCAGGTCCTGGTGGAGCTGATGGCGGGCGGTGGTGGGCCCGTCCCCGACGAGCAGGTCCTGCAGGCCTGGCAGACCCTCTTCCTCCTTGTCCCGGTGGTCTCCACCACCTTCTCCTCCATCGGCAGCATGTTTGCCCGCCTCGGCCGGGGTTCCATCGGCTGGATCCTCGTCGACGAGGCGGGCCAGGCCACCCCGCAGGCCGCGGTCGGCGCCCTGTGGCGCGCCCGTCGGGCCGTCCTCGTCGGTGACCCGCTGCAGCTCGAACCCGTGGTCACCATGCCGACCGCCCTGCAGCGCCGGCTCCTGCTCGCCCACGGGGTCGACGAGGAGTGGCTGCCCTCGGCGACCTCCGCCCAGGCCGTCGCCGACCGCGTCAACCGCTACGGCACCTACCTGCCCGCCCCCACCGGAGGAGAGGAGGACACCGTCTGGGTCGGCTCACCGCTGCGCGTCCACCGCCGTTGCGAGGAGCCGATGTTCACCGTCAGCAACGAGGTGGCCTACGGGGGCCTGATGGTCTACGGCACCCACCCCCAGCCCTTCCCCGACCCCGCGCACGAGGGCCTCCTCCCGAGCCGCTGGCTCGACACCCCGGACCCCGAGCGCCCCGCCGACGCCCCCTGGGGTGAACGCGACCGCCGGGCCCTCACCTTCCTCCTGGGGCGGCTCGACCGCCACGGCGTCGGCGTCGAGCGCCTGCGGATCATCGCGCCGTTCCGCGCCCTGGTCGCCGAGGCCCGCGAGACCTGCCGCAGGCTTCCCGGCTGGACGGCCGAACTCCTCGACGAACGCTGCGCCACCGTCCACAAGGCCCAGGGCAAGGAGGCCGACGTCGTGATCCTGCTGCTCGGCGCGGGACGCCCCGGCGCCCGCGCCTGGGCGGCGGGGACCCCGCACCTCCTGAACGTGGCCGCCAGCCGGGCCAAACGCCGCCTCTACGTCGTCGGCGACCGGGCCCTGTGGGCTCCGCTGCTCCACTTCGACGTCCTGGCCGCCGAGCTTCCGGCCTACGACCACGTCCGGGACCGCGAAACCTGGCCGCTCGACGACCCCGGCGGCGACGCGGGGGACTGACCCTGCGGGGGCGAAGTGGTCGCGGGCGCTACGCCTCGGCCGCACCGCGCGGGAAGTCGGACCGGCCGACTTCCCGCGCAGTCGCTGTCCGAGTCGGCCGACTTCCCGCGCGGTGCGGCCGGAGCGCGGGAGCCGCGGGGCGGGGCGCTCAGCGGTACCAGGTGCGGATCACGGCCGCGGTCTCCCGGACGTCGGCGGCGCCGGCCCGGATGCGGGAGGCCAGTTCGACGGCCTGCTTGGGCTCGGCGGTGACGACGACCCCGGAGGCGCTGAGGTAGGAGGCGGCGACCACGGCGGCGAAGTGCTCGTTGGCGGACTCCAGCGCGGGGACGCGGATCAGCTGGTGCATCAGGGCGGCCGCGCGCTGGTGCGCGGCCCCGTACACCGGGACCTCCATCACGGTGTCGGCGTGCCGGGCGACGGCGGCGGCGAGGGTGCCGTAGTCGGTGACGTCCGGGTCGGTCGGCAGGAACTGGTGGGCGACGTCGAGCAGCCAGGCCCGGTCGATCCGGAGGATCACGCGGCGTCCGCCCCGGCGGCGCGGGTGCTCAGGGGGTACGGCCCGAACTCCTCCTCGAAGGCCGGACCCCAGGCCTGGGCGAAGTGCGCGGCGGCGGTCAGGAAGCGCTCCCGCCGCTCGTCCGCCTCCTCGGCCAGCACCTTGCGCGCGTAGTCGGGCAGGCTCATTCCGGCGGCCTCCGCGCGCTGCTCCAGGGCCTCGTGCACGGTGTCGTCCAGTCGGACGTTCAGCTGCTTCATGACAGCGAGCGTAGCGGCCGGTATCGGTCGCTACAAGGCCGCGCGCCCTCGGGCCGGGCGGCGTTGCCCTCCCGGGCGGCCACCGGGCCGAGGAGCGCGTCCGGCTCCCGGGGGCCGTCGCCCGTCGCCCGTCGCCCGCCGCCGGCCACGCCGTGCCCGGCCCGGCCCGAGGCCCATCCGGGTCCGTTTCCGTCGAGGAATCCCGCGGAAACGGTGCAACGACCGGCCCGTCCGGGAGGTCACGTATGCGGGAAGCTGCGGAGGTGCGAGGACGAACGTCTGGAAGAAACCGTTCGTTCGGTTTCTGGGTGAAGGGCCGGTCCGGCCGGGCAGCGCACCAGGGCAGGGCCGGTGGGGCGTGCGGCAACCGACGGGACGGCGGGGTCTGACGGGCTGCGGGAAGGGGGAGTGGTTGGCGGGATTCCTCGGCATCGTCTTGTCGGTGGTGGGTGGGGCGAAGCTAAGATACGGGGTGTTTGGTTTTGTTTTCCGGGAGCTCAGGGCGGGGTGGTTTCGGTGGTACGGCAGGAACGGGCGCTCCGGACACGTCGGCTGATCCTGGAGGCGGCGGCCTCGGTCTTCGACGAGTTCGGGTACGAGGGCGCGACCATCGGCGAGGTGGTCTCCCGGGCCGGGGTGACGCGCGGTGCGGTGTATTTTCATTTCGCCTCGAAGCGCGATCTGGCGCAGGGCGTGGTGGAGGAGCAGTTCGTCCAGGACGGAGTTCCCGAACGGAGCTGCAAGCTCCAGGAGTTCGTGGACACCGGGATGGTGGTGGCGTACCTGATGCCGCGCGATCCGCTGCTCAGCGCGGGTGCCAGGCTGTCGCTGGGGCAGGACCTCTTCGACGATCTCGGCGGCGGTGCCATTCCCGGCTGGATCAGCCGCTTCGAGACCCTGCTGACGGAGGCCGGCGAGCGCGGCGAGCTGCTGCCGCACGTCGTGCCGGCGGACACCGCGTGGCTGCTCGTCGCCGCGTGGACGGGGGTGCAGATCCAGTCCCAGAAGCTCTGCAACCGGACGGACCTGGAGCTGCGGGTGTCCGCGCTGTACCAGCATCTGATGCCGAGCATCGCGGTGCCGGGCGTGCTCGGTTCGCTGCAGATGGGGCCGAACCGCGGGAGTCAGGTGGTCGCCGAGGCGGCGGCCGCCCGTGCGGCCGCGGAGGGCGGCTCCTCGGACGGTGACCCGGACGGTGCCCGGGACGGGGAAGCCGGCGCCGTGCGCGCCGAGGCGGAGGTCGGGGTGGGCTGACGGGGGCTCACCGGCCCTCCTGCCTGCGGGAATCCGGGCGGGGCGCGGGCGAACCGGCGGCGACGGGACCACGGGGTCCGGCGCCGCCTTTGGTTTGCCCGGGCCCGGTCGCTCGGTGTGGCGGTGGCACTGCCGTGGGTGAGCGAGGCGCGGCGCCCGGGAGAAACAAACAGCACGTTCGGTTTTGTATTGACAAACCGCTCGTCCTGTTTTTGACTGGTCCCAGTTGACCCAGGGTGTCGGCCCGGGTGCCGGCCGTGGCGGAGGTGGCTGCGGCGTTCCGTGTGATTGGGGTGGTCATCGTGGAAATTCGGGTGCTCGGGGCGTTGGACGTCCGGGTGTGCGGGGTGTCGGTGGTGCCGTCGGCACCGAAGCCGCGGCAGGTGCTGGGACTGCTGGCGTTACGGGCGGACCAGGTGGTGCCGGCCGGGGTGCTGGCCGACGAGCTGTGGTCCGGCCGTCCGCCGCGCAGCGCGCGCACCACCGTGCAGACGTACGTGCTCCAACTGCGGGACCTCATCGACCGGGCGCTCGCCGCGGCCGGTACGGAGAGGGGGGTGTCCTGTGCCAAGGACGTGCTGGTGACCTCGCCGGGCGGCTACATGCTCAACAGCGGCGGCGGGCTGACGGACCTGCGGG
This sequence comes from Kitasatospora sp. NPDC036755, assembly GCF_040636595.1. NCBI lineage: Bacteria > Bacillati > Actinomycetota > Actinomycetes > Kitasatosporales > Streptomycetaceae > Kitasatospora > Kitasatospora sp. NPDC036755. The sequence continues at coordinate 18,205 of NZ_JBEZUT010000133.1, read as the reverse complement.
AGTTCGAGCGGCTGGCCGGCACCGGCTACCGCGCGATGGACGGCGAGGACCACCCGGCGGCGGCCCGGCTGCTCGGTGAGGCGCTCGCGCTGTGGCGCGGTCCGGCCTTCGCCGACGTGCCGGTCGGCGGTCAACTCGCCGTCGAGGCCAAGCGGTTGGAGGAGACCAGGCTCTGCGCGCTGGACCAGCGGATCGAGGCGGATCTGCGGCTGGGCCGGCACCGGGTGCTGTTGGCCGAACTCACCGTCCTGGTCGACCGCTACCGCACCCACGAGAGCCTGCACGGCCAGTACATGATCGCGCTGCACCGCTCCGGCCGCCGGGGCGAGGCGCTGGAGGCGTACCAGCGCCTGCGGAACACCCTGGTGCGGGAGTTGGGCATGGAGCCCTCGATCGGGCTGCGGAGGCTCCAGCGCTCCATCCTGCTCGCCGCGCCGGAGCGCTCGCCGGAGCGTGCGGCGGACCGTTCGGCGGAGCGAGAGCCCGCCGGTGCGGCCGCCGGGCCGGAGGCGGCGGCGCGGTTCAGCCGGGTCGGCTGAACCTGTCGGCCGTCCGGGTCGGCGCCGCTTCGGCGGCACCGGCCGCGGACGGCCGTCGGAGGCCGTGGTGCCCGACCAGGGCGGCCGTGGTCTGGTCGTAACCTGCTTGTCGTTGTGAGGGGTTGTGGGACAGGTGGTCCAGGAGAGGTCGGAACGGACGCGCGGGCGGCTGGTGGAGGCGGGGGCGGCACTGTTCGACCGCCGCGGCTACGCAGGGGCCACCCTCGGCGAGATCGCCGCGGCCGCCGGGGTGACGAAGGGGGCGCTGTACTTCCACTTCGCCTCCAAGGAGGAGCTGGCCAGAGCGGTGTCCGGGCAGGCCGAGCACTCGCTGCGGTCGGCCTGCGCGGAGCTGAGGGCCTCCTCCTCCCCGCTCCAGGGGCTGATCGACGCGGGGCACTGGCTGGTCACCGCGCTCGGGACGGATCCGGTGATCCGGGCGGCCTTCCGTCTCGGTCGCGAGGACACCGGCTGGCAGCTCGGGCCCGCGACGGCCGGGTCCGCGACGGCCGGGTCCGCGACGGCCGCGCCGGGCAAGGCCGCGGCCGACGCCAGGCAGCCGGCCTTCACCGACCCGCGCGGCTTCCACAGCGTCTGGGCGGGCGTCGTGCGCGAGCTGTTGGCCGGTGCCCGCCGGGCGGGGGAGCTGCGCGACCGGGCGGGAAGCCTCGGCCCGGAGACCCTGGTGGTGACCGCCGCCTGCGGCCTGGAGGTCGTGTTCGCCGACGGCTGCCCCGCCGAGGAGCGGGCCCGCCGGGTCGGCGCCCTCTGGGACTGGCTGCTGCCCTGCCTGGTGCCCCCGGGCACGGCCGGCGGCTACCGCACCAGGCCCCTGGCCCCGCAGCCCGCCTGACACCCCGACCGGTCGGCTGGTCGCCCGTCCGGCCGGTCGGACGAAATCCCGCCCGTACGGCGGGCCGCCCCCGGTACCCGAAGGCACCGGGGGCGGCCCGAACGCCGTCCCGCGGCGGAGTCGCGGAGGCCGCTACCCCACGGGCCGCCCGGCGCCGGCCCGGCGGCGGGCCCGGTGGAGCATCAGGCCGCCGACGGTCATCAGACCGCCCCCGGCCAGGCTCGCGCCCACGGCGGCGGCCGGCGCACCGGCCTCCGGCAGCCCGCCCTTCGCGCCGTCCTGCGGTGGAGCCGGGTGGTGGCCCGGGTGGCCGGGGCAGCCGTGGCCCCCGCCGCCCTTGTGGTCGTGCCCCTTCGGCGGGCAGGGCGCGACGACGACGCAGAGCTCGACCGGCGGGCTCTCCACGGTCCCGCCCTCCGGGTCGACCGCGGTGGCCCGGGCGGTGTTGGTGATGCTGCCCGCCTGGGCGTCCTCCTCGGTCACCGTGTAGGTGCCCTGGCAGGTGGTGCTCTCGCCCGGTTCGAGGGTGGTCTGCTCGCAGGTCACGTTCTGGACCCGGTCGTCGTTGACGGCGACGTCGGTCAGCGTGGTGGAGCCGGTGTTGGTCACCGTGTACGTGTAGGTGACGGTGTCGCCCGGGTACACGGTGCCCTCGGCGTCGGCCCGCTTGGTGATGGACAGCGAGGACTCGCCGGCGGGGACCACAACGACGGTGACCTGGGCCGGCGGGCTCTGGACGGGTTGTCCCTGGGGGTCGTCGGCGTTGGCGTGGGCGGTGTTGGTGACGTGTCCGGCCTGGGCGTCCGCGGTGGTCACGGTGTAGGTGCCGTGGCAGGTGGCGCTCTGCCCCGGGTCGAGGGTGCTCTGGTCGCAGGTGACGCCGTGGACGCGGTCGTCGCTGACGGTGAGGTCGGTCAGGGTGGTGTTGCCGGTGTTGGTGACGGTGTAGGTGTAGTGGACGGTGTCACCGGCGTGGAACGGTCCGGCGCTGTCGGCCCGCTTGGTGATGGACAGCGAGGACACGGGGGTGACCACGTCGACGGTGGCCTGGCCGGGCGGGCTCTGGACGGGCTGCCCCTGCGGGTCCGTGCCGTTGGCGTGGGCGGTGTTGGTGACGTGCCCCGCCTGCCCGTCGGCCGCCGTCACGGTGTAGGTGCCGTGGCAGGTGGCGCTCTGGCCGGGGCCGAGGGTGGTCCGGTCGCAGGTCACGTTCCGGACGTGGTCGTCGCTGACGGTGAGGTTGTCGACGACCGCCGTCCCGGTGTTGGTGACGGTGTAGGTGTAGTGGACGGTGTCGCCGACGTGGAAGGGGCCGGCGCTGTCCGCCTTCTTCTGGAGGCTCAGCCGCGCGACGCCCGCCACCGGCAGCGTCACCTGGGCGATCGGGCTCACCACCTCCTGCCCCTGCGGGCCGGTGGCCGCCGCCTGGGCCGTGTTGGTGAGGTGGCCGAGCTGGAGGTCGGCGTCGGTGACGGTGTAGGTGCCGTGGCAGGTGGCGCTCTGGCCGGGGTCGAGGGTGGTCCGGTCGCAGGTCACCTGGGGGGCGTGGTCGTCGGTGACGAACAGGTCGTGCAGCGTCGTCGACCCGGTGTTGGTGACGGTGTAGGTGTAGTGCACGGTGTCCCCGACGTGCACCGGCCCGGCGGTGTCGGCCTGCTTGGTCAGGCCGAGCGACGACGGGCCGACCACCGTGACGGTGGCGTCGGCCTCCGGCGAGGTGACCGGCTGGCCGTTCGAGTCCCCGGTGGCGTGGGCGTGGTTGGTGACCTGCCCGGCCTGGGCGTCGGCCGCCGTGACGACGTAGCTGCCGTGGCACTGGGTGCTGTCCCCGGGGCTGCCGGCCGGCGCCAGCGTGGTGGAGTCGCAGGTGATCCCGGTGACCTTGTCGTCCGTCACCGCGAGGTTGGTTACCTCCGTCCCGCCGGTGTTGGTGACCTTGTAGGTGTACGGCACGGTGTCCCCGACGTGGAACGGCTCGGCCGCGTCGACGTGCTTGACGATGGCGATCCCCGGGGGCGCGATCACCGGCACGTTCTCCGAGGACGGCGGTGAGGTGACCGGGCCCCCGTCGGTCGTCCCGGTGGCCTGGGCCGTGTTGGCGACGTGCCCCTGGGCGGCGTCCTCGGCGGTGACCAGGTACGTCGCCGTACACGTCACCGTCTCACCGGGGGCCAGGGTGGCCACGGGGCAGCTGACCGGCCCGACCTTGGGGTCGTTGACGGCCAGGTTGCTGATCGGCACGTTCCCGGAGTTGGTGACGACGAAGTCGTACGGGATCGGGGTGCCCACCGTGATCAGGCCGGGCAGCGGCTCGTGCGCCTGCTTGACGAGGTTCAGCTCGGGCAGCGGCTGGTCGGTGTAGATCACCACGTTGCGGATCAGGTGCACGTCGGTGAACAGGCCGGTGGACCCGGCGAAGCCGAACTTGTAGGTCGAGGGCACCGGAGTCGGCGCGGGGGTCTGCAGCACCTGGTGCGAACCGGTGCCGTCGTTGAAGTCGACGGAGACCGTCAGCACCGGGGAGGGCGCGGGGGTGAGGTGGACGTTGACCCGGCGGCGCGAGGGCTCCAGCAGGGTCTGCGCCTGATCCGGGGTGACCCCGGGCGGCAGCGAGGTGAGCGGGCCCTGGAGCTTGCCGGGCAGGGTGGAGGGCCACGGGCCGTTGGTGGTGAAGTTGCTGGTGGTGGCGGTCAGGAAGCAGTAGCCGGTGGTGCCGTCACCGGGGCCGCGGACGGTGACCATGTTGGAGCCGGGCGCGGGGATGCGGAAGGACGTGCCGGCGGGGGAGCGCTGGGTGCAGCCGTTGCCGCGCTGCTCCCAGTCGCCGAAGTAGTTGCCGAGGACGTCGAGGCCGACGCCGAGGTAGCCGCGGTCGACGCCGGGAAGGAAGGCGAGGTTCGGGTTGTCGTCGGGCAGCTTCTGGGCGTAGCCGAGGCTGCCGCCGAAGGCGCCGGGGTGGGTGAGCGAGACGTCGCCGTTCACCAGGAAGAAGGAGATGCCGTCGGCCGGGGTGTTCGGCGTGGTGCTGCCGTACTGCCACTGGTCGAAGGTCACGTCCAGGCCGTTGCCGGCCGGTAGGGCCTGGTCGAAGAGCACCGCGCCGCTCTGGTCGTTGCTCGCGTCGGTGACCCGGAGGTAGCCGAGCGGGGCGCTGTTCAGCGGCGGCACCGGGCCGGTCTCGGCGGCGGGGCAGCCGCCGAGCGGGTGGTCGCCGGGCCCGGGCGTCGCGGGGGCCGCGCCGGTGAGGCAGGCGGAGCCGACGCCGATGAAGCGCGGGTCGGCGGTGGCACCGGTGAAGGTCTCCTGGAGCAGGGGCGTGCCGGTGGCCCGGACCCGCTCCGGCAGCGGTGCGGAGGGGTGGTGGGCGGGAGCGAGGGCCTGGGCGAGCGGGGCGGTGAGGCCGGCGCCGAGCAGACCCAGGGTGGCCGCGGCGCCGATGAAGCGGGCCGTTCGGGCGCGAAGCCGTGACGGCCCGCGGGAGAGTCTCGTCATGGCGTTAATATGCTCGTTCGCTACGGTCCGTTATCGCTGAAGTACTGTCAGTGGACCTATCGAATCGCTCGGATGAGCGAGCGGGAGGCGGCGTGTCCCGCTGGCTCGCGGCTCGCCACAACCTGCCGCAGGCGTGGCGGACGTGACGGACATGGCGGGGCTGGCCGGACGTGGTGGGGCTGGCCGGGTGTGGCCGGAGGGCTCTTCGGAATCATTCCGATCATTCCCGCCGCGCGGGTGCGGTAGGGTGGCCGACGCCGAGTATGACCGTGACTCAGGGAGGTGAGACCCGTGACCGGAACGTCCGATCGGGTGCTCCCGGAGCGCGGCCGTGCGGGCGCCCCGCGCGCGTAGCGTGGAGGGCGCGCCGACACGGCGTCGGCCCTCGCGGGAGCCCTGACGGAATCGTCAGCCCTCCCGTCCTCCCCCGAAGGGGTTCTCTTGCCGGTCTTCCCTTCCGCCTCCCTCCGTTCCTCGGTGGTCTCCCGGCTGCGCGCCGCCGGGTGCGTGTTCGCCGAGGACGAGGCGCGGATCCTGCTCTCCGCCGCCGCCTCGCCCGCCGACCTGGCCGCCATGGTCCGCTCGCGTGCCGACGGGCGGCCGCTCGAACACGTCGTCGGCTGGGCCGAGTTCGCCGGACTGCGGATAGCCGTCGACCCGGGCGTCTTCGTGCCGCGCCGCCGCAGCGAGTTCCTGGTCGCCACCGCCACCGCGCTGACCGCCCCGGGCACGGTGGTGCTCGACCTGTGCTGCGGCAGCGGCGCGCTGGGCGCCGCGGTGGCGGCCGCGGCCGCGCACCCGGTCCGGCTGTACGCGGCCGACATCGATCCGGACGCCGTCCGCTGCGCCCGCCGCAACCTGGCCGGCGTCGCGGCGGGGGTCTTCGAGGGCGATCTGTTCACCGCCGTGCCGCCGGAGTTGGCCGGCCGGGTGGACGTGCTGATCGCCAACGTGCCGTACGTGCCGACCGGGGACCTCGGACTGCTGCCGCCCGAGGCGCGGCTCCACGAGGCCAGGCCCGCGCTGGACGGCGGGGCGGACGGGCTGGACGTCCTGCGGCGGGTGGTCGCGGAGGTGCCGCGGTGGCTGGCGCCCGGCGGATCGCTGCTGTTCGAGACCAGTGAGCGGCAGGTGCCGATGGCCCTCGCGGTGACCGGGGCGGCCGGGCTGGCGGCGGTGGAGAGCCGCGAGGAGGACCTGGACGCCACCGTGGTCACGGCGACGCGGCGCTGAACCGCCCGGTGGCGGAGGGTGGTTCGCCACGGCCCCCAGGGGGCGAAGGGCCCGGCCGCCACCCCCGCGGGCGGCGGCCGGGTGCCGGTTCGGTCAGAGGTGGGTGCCGTACACGTGGTCGACCGGGATGGTGAGGAGCACCCGGCGGTCGGAGACCATCACCTCGCGGTACTCCGCCCAGTCCGGGTGCTCGCCGGCGGCGCGGCGGTAGTAGTCCACCAGCGCCTCGACCTCCGGCCCCTCGGGGTCGGTGGACGGCCCGGTCAGGGTGGCCACGCCCTCGGCGGTCGCCCAGGAGCGGCCGTCGGGCCCGGTCACCTCCAGGCTGACCCTGGGGTCCCGGCGCAGGTTGGCGGTCTTGGCGAGCCCGTCCCGGGTGGAGATCAGGATGGCGTTCGCCGTCCGGTCGTAGAACGGCATGACGGGGGAGAGCTGCGGCCGTCCGTCCGCCTTGATGGTGGCGAGGACGCCGAGGCGGCTCTGCGCGAGCAGCGCGTACGGGTCGAAAGGAGTTGCGGTCATGGGGACATCATCATCCTTCGGGCCGCTGTCGGGGGCGAGGTCCGGCGCACGGGTCGGGCGTGGTGGTCCCCGGGGGGCGGCAGGGGCCGGTGGGCCGGGGTGAGAGGTCGGGAAAACCGCCGTGATGTCCGGTCCGAGCCGTTAGAGTCGGTCGCGAGAACCGTGACGGTCCGTCAGCGTGCGGGTACCGTCCGAACCGAGAGGACGCCGCCCGATGGCACGCCGACGCAAGCAGGTGGAACTGCTGGAGTTCTCCGACGACCTCCACACCGACGACGTCACCCCGCTTCAGGCCTTCCTGGCCGCCCGGATGCGCGAGCTGGTCGAGGCCCAACCCGAGGGCACCAGCGCCCGGTTCGCCGCCGAGCGGCTCGCCCAGGTCACCGCCTACGACTGCGTCTTCCTCTCCGACATCCTGGTCGCCTGGGAGGAGGTGGTGCTGGAGGGCCGCAACGACGAGCCCGGCTGGACGCAGCGGATGCGTCAGGATGCCATGATCTGGTGGGAGCGGCTGTGCGAGACGGCGGGCAACTTCCGGGACCACCCCGACCACCGCGCCCGCTGGCGCCCGCTGTCCTTCATGAACCTCGCGCACGCGGAGTTCATGGCCGGGCTGACGGACCGGGCGGGCGGCGTGTACGGGGACGGGGCGCACCCGTGACCCCGTGAGCTCCTCGTCCCGTGAGCTCCTCGACCCCGTGAGCGCGCGGCCCTCCCGGGGGCCTGGGGGCGGTGGCGGTCGGGCGCCGAACTGTCGGTGGCGGCTGGTACGGTCCCGCGCATGAGCAATCGTGCGCCCTTCACGGGTGGGGAGAAGGAAATCCTTCATGCGGCGCTGGACCGGCACCGCGACGTCGTGCTGTGGAAGCTGGAGGGGTTGGACGACGAGCAGCTGCGCCGTCCGATGACGCCCTCCGGGACGAACCTGCTGGGCATGGTGAAGCACCTCGGCGGTGCCGAACTCGGCTGGTTCCGGGAGGCGTTCGGCCGGGAGACGGGTCCGCTGCCGTTCGACATCGACGCCGACGCCGAGTCCGACATGCGGGTGGAGCCGCACGAGTCGACGGCGGACATCCTGGCGTTCTACGCGCGGGCCCGGGCCGGTGCCGACGAGGCGATCCGGGAGCTCGCGCTGGAGGACGTCGGCACCTCCTGGTCGGGCAACTCCGTCTCGCTGCGCTGGGTGCTGGTCCACATGGCCACCGAGACGGCCCGGCACACCGGGCACATGGACATCCTGCGCGAGCTGATCGACGGCGGGACGGGGCACAGCAAGCGGGGCTGAGGCCGCTCCCGCCCCCCGTCCGGACCATCGGGCCACTGGTCGCCGGGCCCGTGCGGCCGGGCCCGGTGATCAGGCCGTCAGCTTCCGCACGGCCCGGTCCAGTGCCCGGGCCGTGCGCCGGACGTCCTCCCCGGTCGTGCGCCAGTTGCTGAACGCCGCGCGCAGGGCGGGCTTTCCGGCGTACCGGGTGGGGGTCAGGAAGGCCTCGTCGGCCAGCTCGGCGGCGAGCGCGGCCAGCCGCTCCGTGGTCGGATCCGCCGCCAGCGAGAAGCAGACCACGTTCAGCCGCACCGGCGCGAGCAGCTCCAGGCCGTCGATCCGGGCCACCTCCGCGCCCAGCGCCCGGGCTCCGGCGACGCAGCGCTCCACGATCTCCCGGTGTCCGGAGCGGCCGTACGCCCGCAGGGTGAACCAGGCGGCGAGGGCGCGCAGCCGGTGGGAGTTCTCGGGCGTGAGGTGGACCAGGTCCGGCTGCCCGCCCTGGGGGTGCCCCTGGCCGCCGGTCGGGGGACGCCCGAGGTAGGCGGCGGCGTTCCGGAAGACCCGGGTCTGGAGGTCGGGGCGGCGGGTGAACTGCGCGGCGCTGTCGTACGGAACGTTGAGCCACTTGTGCAGGTCGACGCAGACCGAGTCGGCGAGGTCCAGCCCCGCGACCAGCTCCGCGTGCTCCGGAGACAGCGCGGCGAAGGCGCCGAACGCGGCGTCCACGTGCAGCCAGAAGGCGTACCGCTCGCGCAGCGCGGCGATCGCGCGCAGGTCGTCGAAGTCGACGGTGTTGACCGTCCCGGCGTTGGCCACCACCACGCACGGGCCCGGGGCCCCGGCCAGCGCCCGCTCCAGCGCGGCCACGTCCACCGCCTCCCGCCCCGGCAGGACGGGCACGGACCGCAGCGCGGTGCGGCCCAGGCCCAGCATGGACAGTGCCTTGGCGGTGCTGGAGTGGGCACTGCCCGACAGCACCCGGACCGGCCCCAGCGCGCCGACCCCGTCCTCGGCGACGTCCACGCCGAGCCGCTCGCCCAGCCACTCGCGGGCGATCGCCAGCCCCACCGTGTTCGACATCGTCGCGCCGCTCACGAAGGTGCCGTGGTGCGCCGCCGAGAGGCCGAACAGCTCGCGCAGCCAGCCGACCGTCTCCCGCTCCAGCTGCTGGCCGGCCGGGTCCAGCGAGGAGTTGGAGTTCTGGTCCACGGCCGAGGTCAGCCAGTCGCCCGCGAGCGCCGCCGGAGTCGCCCCGCCGGTCACGAACCCGAAGTAGCGCGGTCCGGCGCTCGCGGACAGCCGCGGCTCCCAGCGCCGCGCGAACTCGGCCAACGCGGCCCGGGTCCCTCCGCCCTCCTCGGTCAGCGGCGCGCTCGCGGGCGGCTCCGTCGGTTCGAACACCGGTCGCTCGTCGAGGGTGTCCAGAAAGCCGAGCGCGTGCTCTCGGGCCTCCGCCAGGATTTCGGGCAACTGGCCCAGATCTGCGGCGAGTTCGGGGTGCATGGGGTTTCTCCGTCGATCGACTGTGCGGTGCGGCCGAGGCTAACCGCCCGGCGGTGCGGAGTCCCGGTCCAATCCGGTACGGGTGGCCTGGAACGTGCCGGGAGGTGGGGGAATTCGCGTCGTTCGGCTCAAAAGTGCCCCGGCGGCGCATTTTCGGCCGCTCTCTTGACCTCTCCGGACGCCTCGGACAATGATCACCGTGCACCGCGAGCGAGTGAGCGTTCCAACGCCGGACGGATCTTCGATCCGAGACTTCAGGGAGGTGCGGGGCTGTGCGTTCCACCACCGCTCCCGTGGCGGCACCCGTCGCGCCGGGGCGCGTTCCACTGCTCGGCCACCTGCCGCAGCTGGCCGTCAGGCGGGTCGAGTTCCTGCAGTCGATCAGGACGCGGGGCGACATCGTGAGGATATTCCTCGGGAATCGCCCGGTGTTCGTCCTGAACTCGCCGGAGGCCGTCCACGACGTTCTCCTGACACAGAGCCGGAAGTTCGGCAAAGGACTGCTGTTCGACGTCGCACGGCCTTTCATCGGCAACGGCATCATCACCTCCGAGCGGGAATTCCACATCCGCCAACGGCGCGCTCTCCAACCGGCTTTCCACCGGGACAGCATCGCCGCGTGCGTCGGCACGATGACCGGCATCGCCGAGGAACAGGTGGCCTCCTGGCGCCCCGGCGAGACGATCGCCATGGACCTCGTGCTGCGCCGGATGATGACCGCCATGCTCGTGGCGACGCTGTTCAGCACCGAACGCCCGGACGGCGCCGCAGCCGTCGCCGAGCTGGGGGAGCGCGTCGCCGAACACCTGGCCACGGTGATGCGCGGGGTCTTCGTGGGAACCCTGCTGCCCGCCCCGATCGCCTCCTCGCCCGCGCTGGGGCACCGCGGGTACCTGGCCGCGGCCCAGGCGCTGCGCGACCTCGCGGACACCGCGGTGCGCCAGGCCCGGGAGGCCGGGAGCGAGGGGCGGAACGGCGGCGACCTGCTGTCGATCATGTTCGCCGGCACCCCGGGCAAGCCCGAGGGGATGACCGACCTGGAAGCCCGGGACGAACTGCTGTCCCTGCTCATGGCCGGCGCCGAGACCACGTCCACCACCCTGGCCTGGGCGCTCCACGAACTCGGCCGGCGCCCGGAGCTCACCGCGCGGATGAGGACCGAGTGCGACGCCCTGCCCGCCGGCGCCCTGCCCGGCGCGGCGACGCTTCCCTTCACCGACCGGTTCCTGCGGGAGGTGCTCCGCCTGCACCAGCCCAGCTGGCTGCTGATGCGGCGGGCCCTGGAGCCGGTGCGGGTCCGCGGGGTCGACCTCCCGAAGGGGGCCGAACTGATCTACAGCGCGCTGACGATGCACCGGGACCCGGCGTACTACCCGGACCCGATGCGGTTCGACCCGGACCGCTGGCTCGACCGCACCGAGCGGGACCTGCCACCGGGCGCCTACGTCCCGTTCGCCCTGGGCAACCGCAGGTGCATCGGGGACCACTTCGCGATGACCGAGATGCTGGTCGTCCTGCGCTCGATCGTCTCCCGGTGGCGGCCGCGGCCCGCCGCCGGGCACCGGGTCCGGCCGGTGGTCCACGCCCTGATCCGGCCCAACGCGCTGCCCATGCGCGTCTCCCCCTGGCCGGCGGCCTGAACCGGCCCCGGCCCCGGCCCGGTCGGCGGCCCCGGAGGCCGGCCGGACCGGTTTCCTTCCGGACCCGACCCGACGGCCCCGGCCCCGGAGGCCGACCGAACCGACCCCGTTCCCGGAGGTGCGCCACACCATGACAGTCACGGCAGAGTCCCCGACCCTGGAGCAGGGGGCGCCGGCCCGGGCCCCGGACCGCGAGGGCGTCCCCTTCCCGCACCGGATCAGCCCGGACTTCCGGGCCGCCCACGACCGCCACCTCGCCTGGCCGGAGTCCTTCGGCTTCCTCGCCACGGACGCGGAGCGGGCCCACCACCTCAAGGGCCAGTTCCCGCTGATCGCCGCCATGTTCTACCCGAACGCGACCGGGAGCGAACTGGACCTCGGCGTCGACCAGCAGAGCTGGTACTTCCTGTTCGACGACGCGCTCGACGAGCAGTGGGGCGGCTCGCCCGAGCGGGTCCGCCACCTCGTCGGACTCGTCCGGGAGGGCGTCACCGGCGAGGCCTCCCCGCTGCCGCTGGCCGCCGCCTTCGCCGACATGCGGCGGCGCAGCTGCCACGGCATGCCCGCGGACTGGATCCGGCGGTCGGCGGCCCACTGGTCCTCCTACCTCGACCACCACGTCCACGAGGCGCGCAGCCGGCAGTCCGGCGCGCCCCTGCCGCTGAGCAGCTACCTGCGGGTGCGGCGCCACACCATCGGGGTGGCCCCGGTCGTCGACCTCGCCGAGCGGCTCTCCTCGTGCGTCCTGCCGGACCACCTGTACGCGCTGCCGCACCTGTCCGTCCTGCGCGAGATGACGAAGACGTTCATCATCTGCGACAACGACATCGTCTCCCTGGAGAAGGACGCCGCCCAGGGCGAGCAGAACAACCTGGTGCTCTGCCTGGAACGGGAACACGGGCTCACCCGCGCGGAAGCCGTCGACCGGGCCGTGCGCCGCCGCGGCGAGGCCCTGGAGCTGTTCACCGGCGCCCAGCGGGCCCTGCTCGACGGCACGGCGACGGCCCACCTCGACCCGGCCGAGCGTGACCTGCTCCGGCGCTACTGCACGGAGGTGCTGCAGACCACCATCCGCGGCGCCTACGACTGGCACCACGCCTCCACCCGGTACCACGGGTAGGCCCGCCCGCCGTCCCGAGCCCTGCCCGCGCACTGCCCGGCCCGCGCCTTCCCTGATGTGTTGAGGAGCCCGCACCATGCCCGACCGCCGCTCGGCGTCCTTCGTCGCCTCCGAACGTGACGGGCGCTGCCCGTTCGACCCGTCGCCGGACCTCCGCCGGATGCGCGAGGAGGACGGACTGCCGAGGCTGCCCGTGCACCACCCGGTGCGCGGCGCCATCGAAGCCGTCGTCATCACCCGGTACGGCGACGTCAGGGCCGCCTTCGCGGAGGAACGCCTGGTGACGGGCGACGGCATCGACCCGTCGCTGCCGCGCACCCTGTTCAACCACCCGGGCTTCCTGCCCGCCTACAGCGGCCCGGAGCACACCCGCCTGCGCCGGATGCTCACCGGCAGCTTCACCGTCCGTCAGGTCGAGCGGCTGCGGCCCGCGATCGAGACCATCGTCGCCGAGCACCTCGACGCCATGGCGGGGCGGGGGCCGGTCGTCGACCTGGTCGAGGACTTCGCCCTGCCCATCCCCTCGCTGGCGATCTGCGAACTGCTCGACGTCCCGTACGGGACCCGGGCGATGTTCCAGCGCTGCTCCCAGGTGATCATGGACGGGACTGCGGACGCCGGGCAACTGGTCGCTGCCTCACAGGAGTTGAACGCGGCGATGGCGGACATCGTCGCCCGCAACCGGGCCGCTCCCGGGAACGGTGTCCTGGGCGAGGTGGTGCGGCGGCACGGTGCGGAGCTCACCGACGAGGAGCTCGTCGGCTTCGGCACCACCCTCCTGGTCGGGGGACACGAGACCACCGCGACCATGCTCGCCCTGAGCGTGCTGGCCCTGCTCCGCCACCCGGAGCAACTGGCCGCCCTGCGCGACGACCCCGAGGTCACCGGTACCGCCGTGGAGGAGCTGCTGCGCCATCTCGCCATCCCCGCACCGCTGTTGCGCACGGCCGTGGCCGACGTCGAGGTCAACGGCCACCGGATCGCCGAGGGCGAGCACGTCCTGCTCTCCCCGCTGACGGCGAACCGCGACCCCGAGCTCGTCCCCGAGCGTCCGGACGACCTCGACGTGCGCCGCCGGCCGGTCGCCCAGCTGTCCTTCGGTTTCGGTGTCCACCAGTGCCTCGGGCAGCAACTGGCCCGGCTGGAGCTGAAGGTGGCGCTGCCGGCCCTGCTGCGGCGCTTCCCCGGCCTGCGGCTCGCCGTCCCCGGGTCGGAGCTGCGCTTCCGCGAGGGTTCGACGGTCTACGGAGTCGAGGCGCTCCCCGTCACCTGGTAGCCGGTTACCGGGCGGACGGTCGGCGGGACGCGGCGCGGGGGAGTTCCGCGCGGCGGACGGCGGGGGAGGCGAGGGCGAGGGCGGCGCCCAGGCAGGAGAGGACGCCGCAGCCGACGAAGACCGGGGCGACGCCCCAGAAGCCGACGGCGGCGCCGACCAGCGGGTAGCTGAGCGGGGCGAGGCCGACCATGGTGAGCATCGTGACGGAGGTGACCCGGCCCAGGTAGGCGGGGTCGGCGGCGGTCTGGATCAGCGCGCTGTCCAGGCTGCCGAAGACCCCCGCGCTCAGGCCGACCAGGGCGGCGATGACGGCGGCGGTCCACAGCTGCGGGACCAGCGCCAGGGCCGCCGCGCCGACACTGCCCACCAGCAGGGTGCCCGCCATGGTCAGGCCGGCCCGGGGCAGCCGCCCGGCGACGGCGAGCAGCGCGGCGCTCGCGGCCGCCCCGGCGCCGAAGCAGCCGACGATCCAGCCGTAGCCGGACGGGCCCCAGCCGCGTTCGGCGTTGAGCAGCACCATGCCGACGTTGAGGGTGCCGGTGAGGCCGAGCTCGCAGACGGCTCCGGCCGCGACCAGCGGGCCGATCAGCGGGTGGCGGCGGATGTAGCGCAGCCCGTCGAGGAGTTCGGTCCGCGGTGTGCCGCGCCGGGGCTTGGCGCCGTCCGCGGGTGTGCCGTCCGTGGGTATGCCGTGCGTGGGTATGCCGTGCGCGGCGGTGCCGTCCGTGGCGGTGCCGTCCGTGGGCGTGCCGTCGGAGCGGGCGTCGAGCGGGCGGATCCGGACGGAGAGCAGGAGCGGCAGGGAGAGCGCGAAGAGCAGGCCCGCGACGGCGAAGGCGGCGGCCGGGCCGCCCAGGCCCATGGCCAGGCCGCCGAGCGGGGGCCCGGCGATCTGGCCGAGCCGCATCGCCAGTGAGCGCAGTCCGGTGACCCGGGCCAACTGGTCGGCGGCGGTGATCCGGGGCGGGAGGGCGCCGACGGCGGGGACGAACAGGGCGTCCACGGCGCCGAAGACGAGCGCCACCGCGAGCAGCAGCCAGAGCGCGGGCGTGGTGAGCGCGATGGCGGCGGCCACCGAGAGGATGAGCAGACAGCGCACGGCGTCGCTGCCCAGGATCACCCGGCGCGGGTCGATGCGGTCGGCCAGGACGCCGCCGCCGAGCATGAGCAGGGCGCGCGGGGCGGCGCCGGCGGCCATGACCAGGCCGAGCTCGGCGGGGCCGGCCGACCGCTGGGCGGACCAGCCGAGTGCGGCGAAGTAGACGCTGTCGCCGATCAGCGAGGCGGTGTACGCGGTGAGCCAACGCAGCACGTTGCCGTCGCGGTGGGCGGGTGGTGCGGCGTCGGCGGGGCGGTGGGTCGGTTCCGCGAGGGCCATCGGGGTCTCCGGTGATCGGGACACGGCGGTGCCGGTGTCAGGGGCGGAAGGGGAACCCGTACAGGTGGACGGACACGTGCTCGCGGCCGGCGGTGTCCCCGGCCGCGCCCGCGGCCTTGCCGCGTTCCCGCCAGCGCCGGGCAAGGGCCTGCAACTCCTCCTCCATCTCGGCGAGTTCGGCCGCCGTGAGGTCGAGCAGCCACTCGGAGCTGAACGCCGCGTCGGTCCACTCCTTGCCCCAGGCGGCGCTCTGGTCGAGGTAGGCGCGGTACTGGGCGGCGCGGAAGTCGACCAGGCCCTTGGTCACCGCGTTGACGGTGGCCGCGCCCTCGGGCGTGCCGGCGAGGTCGGACTCGCGGAAGCCCCAGCCCTCCTCGGACGCGACCTGCCACCAGCGCTCCCGGCCATCGCTGCTCCCGGCGCGCGCCTCGGTCACGAAGCCCTGCTCGGCGAGCTTGCGCAGGTGGTAGCTGACCAGGGACGGCGCCTGGTCGACCTGTTCGGCGAGCTGGGAGGCGGTCGCGCTGCCGGCGACGTAGAGCAGCCGGTAGAGCTGCATCCGCAGCGGGTTGGTGAACGCCTTCAGACGGGACAGATCGGTGATCCGGTCGGACCGGGGCTTCTCTGGCATGCGTCGACGATAGATCTGAAAGAAAAGTTGCGCAATAAAAATTTCAGATCTGCTCCCGGTCAGGTCGGCGTCGACGAGTTCGTCGTCCGCCCGGCGGCGAGTGCCCGGTGACCGTCGACGCGGATCGGGTCAGTCGCCCGGGTGGGAGGCCGCCCAGCCGTGTTCGAGCAGGCTGAAGGCCTCGTCGGCGGCCCGGCGCGGATCGGGGTGCTGCAGGATCAGGCCGCGGGCAGCCAGCGCGAACCGGGCCAGGGCGGCGCAGCCGACGTCGTCCCCGGGCGCGCCCACGGCCTCCGCGATGGCCCGTGCCAGGGCCGCTTCATGGCGGGTCCACATCCGTTGGGAGTAGTCGCGCAGTGCGGGGGTCTCCTGCACCATGCGGGTGAAGTCGGCGAACCGCGGGTCGGCGGCGTGGACGGCGAAGCGGGTCTGGTGCAGCAGCAGGTGCTCGCGCAGCGCCTGCGGGATCGATCGGCCCGGGGGCCGCTCGCGCACGGCCGCGACGAGGGCCGCCTCCAGGTCGTCGTCCTGGTCGAAGACCAGTGCCTCCTTGCCGGTGAAGTGCTTGAACAGGGTCGTCACCGAGACGTCCGCGGCCTCGGCGACGTCCTTGACGCCGACCTGGTCGTAGCCGCGTTCGAGGAAGAGTTCGAGTGCGGCGTCGGCCAGGGACTGGCGGGTCTGGGCCTTCTTGCGCTCGCGGCGCCCCATCGCTTCGGTCACTCGACCACCATAGCCCGAAGTGCATCGACTGTGAAAGTGTAGTCATTGCACTTATGTAGTGAGTGTGCTTTCTTGGTGGTGCCGGGCCGCCCGGCGCCCCACCCACCACCGGAAGGACACAGCCATGCCCTCTGCCCGTGCCCCTCGCATCGCGATCGTCGGCGCCGGTCTCGGCGGCTTGACCTGCGCCCGGGTCCTGCGGCAACACGGCCGAGCCGTCACGGTGTTCGAACGCGAAGCCGGCGCCGACGCCCGCCCGCAGGGCGGCTCCCTCGACCTGCACGCCGACACCGGACAGGCCGCCCTGCGGTCGGCGGGCCTGCTCGACCGGTTCCATGCCCTCGCCCGCCCCGAGGGCGACGAATGGCGGGTGCTCGACCACGCCACCGGTGCGCTCCTCACGCGGCGAGGGCCGACCGCGGGCGGCGGCCGTCCGGAGATCGACCGCGGCCAACTGCGCGGCCTGCTGCTGGAGTCGCTCGCCCCGGGAACGGTGCGGTGGGGCCGTGCCGTCACCGGGGTCACCCCGCTGGCGGACGGCACCTGCCGGCTGCTCCTGGGTGACGGTACGGCCGAGGAGTTCGACCTGGTGGTCGGTGCCGACGGTGCCTGGTCACGGGTCCGCCCGGCCCTGTCGCCCGCCGTACCCCGCTACACCGGTGTCACCTTCGTGGAGACCGGCTTCGACCGGTGCGACACCCGCCACCCCGAACTCGCCCGGCTGGTCGGCAACGGATCGCTGCTGGCGAAGGGCGTCGGCCGGACCCTGGTCGCCCAGCGCAACAGCAACGGTCACATCCGCGGCTACCTCGCGCTGCGCGAGCCGCAGGACTGGCACAGGGCCGCCGGACTCGACCTCGGCGACCGACGGGCCGTGCGGGAGCACGTGTTGAAGATGTTCGACGGCTGGGACGAGAACCTGCTGCGGATCCTGTGCGACAGCGACCACGGCTTCGTCAACCGGCCCCTGCACGTGCTGCCCGCCCCGCACGCCTGGGCGCACGTGCCCGGCGTGACGCTGCTCGGCGATGCCGCGCACCTGATGCCCCCGGTCGGGCTGGGCGCCAACCTCGCGATGCTCGACGGCGCCGACCTCGCCCACGCCCTCGTCGCCGAATCCGGCGTCGGCGACGCCGTCCGCGCCTACGAGCGCGTCATGCTGCCGCGCTCGATCGAGGCCGCGACGGGCAGTGCGCAGGGCCTCGACCACCTCGTTCCCGCGGCCCGCTGAGCCGACTGCACCGGCCCCCGGCAGTGCCGAAGCCCGTCCGTGACGGGGCGGTCCGCCGGGCCGCCGGGCCGCCGGGCCGAACAGCCGAGGACGGGCAGCGGGTCGAGGGCGCCGGCGGGCGCCCCGCCGTGTGCCGATCCGCCGTGTGCCGACCCGCCGCCCGGCGGTTGGAGACCGTCCTACCTCAGCACTGCACGTCCACGGACGTGACCAGGGTGTTCCGGTCCAGCCCCCGGGTCTGCCACGCGAAGACGGTGTCCGTCAGGAGGTTCTCGTAGTGAACGACGAACGTGTTGCCGTGGGCCTGGCCCAGCCGGTAGTAGTCGTGGATCGGGTGTACGCCGCAGCCGTCCAGGTTCCAGACCGGGGTCGGCCCGCCCTTGGCGAGGGCGATGCACGCCCTGCCGTAGTCGCACTGAACGCTCCAGTACCCGCCGGCGGCGGAGGCCGGCCCGGCGGTGAAGACGACGGCGGTTCCGACAGCGGCGGTCAGCGCGGCGACCCGGCCCAGGCGTCGGGTGTTCGACTTCATTCTCGGATCCTCCTCGAGTGGCGCGGGGTTCCGCGCGAGTCCAGTGAATGGTGTGCACCTGTCGTGCGTCTGCGGACAAGCCTGCCGGGCCCGGGGGTCACTGCCCCAGTGGCAGTTGTGCGTATTGACACCACGTCCTGCCGCTGCCGTCGCGCCGGCAGCGGCAGCGCGGTAAGGAGTTCCCAGGCGTAGGCGATGGCGTCGGCCTTGAAGTAGTCGCCGAAGGAGAAGTTGCCCATCATCTCGAAGAACGTGGCGTGCCGGT
>NZ_JBEZUT010000132.1:0-22400 GCF_040636595.1 Kitasatospora sp. NPDC036755 | reverse complement strand
GCTGGTCGGCTTGACCGCGTCGGCGACCTCCAGCACGGCCCGCGCCTCGCCGTCCCAGCCGACCGCGATCGCGGTGCGGCCGGCCGCCTCGGCGGCGGCCTTGGCGCGGGCCAGGGAGGGCGGCAGGTGCTGCGCGCGGTCGGCCAGCAGGGCCTCGCGCCCGGCGACCACCGCGCGGCCCGCCACGACCCCCTCCACGCCCCGGCCGGGCACGTTGCGGAAGTCCGTGACGGCGGGCAGTTCGCCGGCCTCGGCGGCGGCCTCGGCGACCGCCCGGGCGATCGGGTGCTCGGAGGCGTGCTCGACGGCGCCGGCCAGGCGCAGCGCCTCGGCCCGGTCCACGCCCTCGGCGGTGTGCACGGCGACCACGGCCATCCGGCCGGTGGTGACGGTGCCGGTCTTGTCCAGGACGACGGTGTCGACCTTGCGGGTGGACTCCAGCACCTCGGGGCCCTTGATCAGGATGCCGAGCTGGGCGCCGCGGCCGGTGCCGACCATGAGCGCGGTCGGGGTGGCCAGTCCGAGGGCGCACGGGCAGGCGATGATCAGCACGGCGACGGCCGCGGTGAAGGCCTCGGTGGGGCTGTCGGTGGCCAGTAGCCGGACCACCAGGGTGGCCAGGGCGATCAGGACGACGGCCGGGACGAAGACCGCGGAGATCCGGTCGGCCAGCCGCTGGGCCGCGGCCTTGCCGTTCTGCGCGTCCTCGACCAGCTTGGCCATCCGGGCCAGCCGGGTGTCCGCGCCGACCCGGGTGGCCTCGACCACCAGCCGGCCGCCCGCGTTGACGGTGGCGCCGGTGACGGGGTCGCCGACGGCGACCTCGACCGGGACGGACTCGCCGGTGAGCATCGAGGCGTCCACGGCGGAGCTTCCCTCGACCACCGTGCCGTCGGTGGCGATCTTCTCGCCCGGCCGGACCACGAAGCGGGTGCCGACCGCCAGCCGGTCCACCGGCAGCCGTACCTCCCGGCCGCCCTGGAGGACCGCGACGTCCTTGGCGCCGAGGTCGAGCAGGGCGTGCAGGGCGGCGCCGGCCCGGCGCTTGGAGCGGGCCTCCAGCCAGCGGCCGAGCAGGATCAGCACGGTGACGGCCGCCGCGGTCTCCAGGTAGAGCGTGCCGGAGGCGTCGGTGGCGCCGACGGACAGCGAGAAGTCGTGGTGCGTGCCGGGCATGCCCGCGCTGCCCAGGAACAGCGCCCAGCAGGACCAGCCGAAGGCGGCCAGGGTGCCGAGCGAGACCAGGGTGTCCATGGTGGCGGCGCCGTGCCGCAGGTTGGTCCAGGCGGCGCGGTGGAACGGCAGGCCGCCGTAGACCACGACCGGGCCGGTGAGCGCGAAGGCCAGCCACTGCCAGTCGTCGAACTGGAGGGCCGGGACCATCGACAGCAGGACCACCGGGAGGCTGAGGACGGTGCTGATCAGCAGCCGTTCGGACAGCGGGTCGGCGGGCTCGGTCCGGGCGGTCGGCCCGGCTTCCGGGGCGGGCGCGGCCGGCGGCGGGGGGAGCTCGGCGGTGTAGCCGGTGCGCTCGACGGTGGCGATCAGGTCCTCGACCGTGGTGCCGGGGCCGTAGTCGACCCGGGCCTTCTCGGTGGCGAAGTTGACGGTGGCCTCGACGCCGTCCATCCGGTTGAGCTTCTTCTCGATCCGGGCGGCGCAGGAGGCACAGGTCATCCCGCCGATCGACAGCTCGACCCGGTCCCGGGCCCCGAGGTCCGGGGTGGACGTGCTCATGCGGATCACTCCTCGGTGCGGGCGGACGGCGGCGGCCGCGGTGGCGGCCCCGCCGTGCCGGGTGGTTCAGGCGCTGCGGCCGACCAGCTCGTAGCCGGCCTCGTCGATGGCGGCGCGCACCTGCTCGTCGTCCAACGGGGTGGCGGAGGAGATCGTCACGGTGCCGGCCGCGGAGTCGGCGGAGACCTCGGTGACCCCGGCGAGGGCGGAGACCTCCTCGCTGATCGCCTTCTCGCAGTGGCCGCAGCTCATGCCGGAAACGGTGTAGGTGATGGTGCTGGACACGGGAGGCCTCCGGGAGGTCCGGGCGGCCCGGGGCGTTCGCCCGGGACGCGGCGCTGGCAACGACTCTTGTGACGACACCATACCCCTCCAGGGTATTCCCGCGGAGGCGGGGTGGGGTGTCCCGCGGCGCAGGGGCCGGGCCGGTCGGGCCCGCGCCGTGATCGTCCCTTATGTTCGGTATGTGTTTCCGCTCCGCCGCGCCCAGTCACCCTCGGCCCCCACGGCAGCCGGACTGCCGCCGGACCGGCAGCGCGGCGCCCTGCTCGCCGCCGACCTCCAGGACGTCCCGTTCTGGTGGCGGGCCACCCCGGCGCTGGTCGCCGTCCTGCTGGTCGGGCTCGCGGACTTCCTCTCCGGCAAGGACCGCTACCTGGCCCCGCTGATGACCGTGGTGCCGACCGTCGCGGCGCTGACCCTGAAACCCGGCGAACTGCTCCTGGTCTGCTGCCTCGGGCTGCTCACCGTGTTCGGGCTCAGCCACCACGACCAGGTCGACAACATCAACGATGCCCGATTCCTGTACGGGGCGATGATCAGCTACGTCGTCCTGACCCTGTTCTCGGCCTGGGTCGCGAAGGTCCGGATGCGGCGGGCGGCCGCCTTCGCCGCCGTCAGCTCCGTCGCCGAGGCCGCCCAGCGGGCACTGCTTCAACTGCCGGGGCCGGCCGTCGGGCCACTGCGGCTCGCGGTGCGGTACGTGTCGGCGGCGGACGCCTCACGCATCGGCGGGGACCTGTACTCGGTGCTGGAGACGCCGCACGGCATCCGGGTCGCGGTCGGGGACGTCCGGGGCAAGGGGCTGGCGGCGGTACAGACCGCGGCCGTGGTGCTGGGCGCGTTCCGGGAAGCCGCGTACGACGAGGCCGGGCTGCGGGGCGTCGCGGCGCGGATCGAGGCCAGCGTCGAACGGCACGTGCCGGACGGGGAGTTCACCACGGCGCTGTTCGCGGAGTTCCGCACGCCCGGGGCGATGGAACTGCTCCAGTACGGGCACGTGCCCCCGATCCGGGTGGACGGCGAGGGCCGGGCGCACGTACTGGACGCGCCCGACCCCTGGGTGCCGCTCGGGCTCGGCCGGCTGGCGACGGGGGAGCCGACCACCTGGGGGCAGCCGTTCGGCGCCGAGGACGTGCTGGTGCTCTGCACCGACGGGGTGATCGAGGCGCGGCACCGGACGAGCGGCGAGTTCTACCCCCTGTCGGAGCGGGTCGGGCCGCTGGTGCGGGGAGCCGCGCGCTCGGCGGGGGAGCTGGAGGCGGCGGTGGGGCGGGTGTACGCGGACCTGCTGGCGCACACGGGCGGGCAGCTGCGGGACGACGCGTTGCTGTTGCTGATCGCGCGGACGGACGGGTGAGGCGGACGGATGGGTGAGGGGGTCAGGGGGCGGTGATGTCGGCGAGGGTGCGGAAGACGAGGGCGGTGGAGGTGGCGCCCGGGTCCTGGTGGCCGATGCTGCGTTCGCCGAGGTAGGAGGCGCGGCCCTTGCGGGCCTGGAGCGGGACGGTGTCGCGGGCGCCCTGTTCGGCGGCGGCGGCGGCCGCGGCGGCGGCCGCGGGGAGGTCGGCGCCGGTCGCGGCCTCGGCGCGGAAGGCGGCGACGGCCGGGGTCCAGGCGTCCACGATGGTCTTGTCACCTGGTTCGGCCTTGCCCAGCAGGCGGACGGCGTCCAGGCCGGCCGACAGGGCCTCGGCGACGGCGGCCGGGCCGGCCGGTTCGGGCAGGGCGGCGCCGATGGCGCGGAAGGCCTTGCCGTAGAGGGGGCCGGAGGCGCCGCCGACCTTGGAGATGAGTGTGGTGCCTGCCTTGGTGAGGACGGCGCCGGGGCCGGCCGGCTGGAGGCCGTCCAGGGCGGTGAGGGCGGCGGCGAAGCCGCGCTGGAGGTTGCTGCCGTGGTCGCCGTCGCCGATCGCGGAGTCCAGCTCGGTGAGCCGGGACCGCTCCTTCTCGACGGCGGCGGCGATCGCGCGGATCCAGGCCTCGGCCAGCGGGGTGTCGAAGTCCATCGGGTCTCCTTCGGTACGGCTCAGCGCTTGAGGGCGGGGGTGTCGACCGGGGCGTCCCAGAGTTCGAGCAGCTGGGTGTCGGCCTTGGTGAGGGTGAGCGAGAAACCCGCCATGTCCAGGCTGGTGACGTAGTTGCCGACCAGACTGCGGGCCACCGTGATGCCGCGCTCGGCGAGCGTGGCGGCGACCTCGCCGTAGACCACGTACAGCTCCAGCAGCGGGGTGCCGCCGAGGCCGTTGAGCAGGGCGATCACCTCGTCGCCCGGGGTCAGGTGGTGGTCGGTCAGGATGGTCTCGACCACCTCGGCGGCCAGCTCGCGGGCCGGACGGAGCTTCTCGCGCCGGCGGCCGGGCTCGCCGTGGATGCCGACGCCGACCTCGATCTCGTCCTCCGGCAGGTCGAAGCCGGGCTTGCCGGCGGCCGGGACGGTGGCCGCGGTGAGCGCGATCGCGAAGGAACGGGACGCGGCGTTGACCCGCTCGCCCAGGGCGGCCACCTCGTCCAGCGGGGCGCCGCGCTCGGCCAGCGCGCCGGCGGTCTTCTCGACCAGCACGGTCGCGCCGGTGCCCCGGCGCCCGGCAGTCCAGGTGGAATCCTCGACCGCGACGTCGTCGTTGACCAGGACGGTGCGGACCTCCAGGCCCTCCTCGGCGGCCAGCTCGGCGGCGAGCTCGAAGTTCATCACGTCGCCGGTGTAGTTCTTCACGACGAAGACCACGCCGGCGCCGGTCTCCACGGCCTTGGCGGCGGCCAGCATCTGGTCCGGGACGGGCGAGGTGAACACCTCGCCGGGGCAGGCGGCGTCGAGCATGCCGGGGCCGACGAAGCCGCCGTGCAGCGGCTCGTGGCCGGAGCCGCCGCCGGAGATCAGCGCGACCTTGGGAGCGGCCGGGCGGGCGGCCCGGGTGATCACCCGGTTGGGGACGTCCACCGACAGCTCGGGATGGGCGGCGGCGATTCCGGCCAGCGCGTCCTCCAGGACGCTCTCCGGGGTGTTGATCAGCTTTTTCAACGCTCTTCGCTCCCTTGGTGAGCACGCCACGGCCGTCGACGCCGCTGGAGCCGACGCTACGCCAGACGGGGGTGGTGGGCACGGGGTGCGACACGCGGGATCCGGATCACTCTCCCGGAGCAGCGGGTTCCGGCCGTAGGGTCGGCGCATGAGTGGGAACGTGGGCATTGTTCTGGTCTCGCACAGCGCCCGGCTCGCGGAGGGGCTGCGCGAGCTGCTCGGCGAACTCGCCTCGGACGGCGTGCGGGTGGTCGTCGCGGGCGGTACCGAGGACGGCGGGCTCGGCACCAGTTACGACCTGATCGCCGCCGCGATCGCACGGGCCGACGCCGGGGCCGGCGTGGTCGTGCTGCCGGACCTCGGCAGCTCGGTGCTCACCGCCGTCACGGTGCTGGAGGACGAGCCGCGGCCGGGCGTGAGACTGGCGGACGCGCCGTTCGTGGAGGGCGCGGTGGCGGCCGCCGTCACCGCCTCGACCGGGGCGGCCCTGGCCGAGGTGGTCGCGGCGGCCGAGGACGCGCGCGGGTTCAGGAAGCTCTGAGCGCCGGGCGGCCGCGCACCGGGCGCCGGCGGAACCGGGGCCCGAGGACCGGGCGGCCGCTCACTTGGCGTCCGCGTAGCAGTCCACCACCGCCGTGCTGAGCGGGAATCGCACCGGGGTGTCGCCGAACACGAGTCGGCGGGCCTCGTCGCCCGCCTCGGCGACGGCGGCGGCCACCTCGTCGGCGAGGTTGGCGGGGGTGTGCACGATCACCTCGTCGTGCTGGAAGAACACCAGGTGCGGGCGGTCCGCCGGCCCGGCGGTCGGCAGCTCGTTCAGCCGGCGGCGCAGCGCGGCGAGCAGGGCCAGCGCCCAGTCGGCGGCGCTGGCCTGGATGACGAAGTTGCGGGTGAAGCGGCCGCGGGCCCGGGCGGTGCGGCCGCCGGCCTCGCCCACCGACTCGCCCTCGGTGAGGTCGAGGAAGTCGGCGGAGGCCGGCGGGCAGACCCGGCCGAGCCGGGAGGCGACCACGCCGCCGTCCTCGCCGGTGCGGGCGGCGGCCTCGACGTAGCCCATCGCGGCCGGGTAACGGCGGTGCAGGGTGTTCAGCAGCGGGCCGATGTCGCCGCTGGTCTGCCCGTACATCGCGCCGAGCAGGCCGAGCTTGGCCTTGTCGCGGTCGCCCTGGAAGGCGTGGGCGGCGAGCGCCTCGTACAGGTCGCCGCCGGCGGCGGTGCGGGCCAGCCCGGCGTCCCGGGACAGCGCGGCGAGCACCCGGGGCTCCAGCTGGGCGGCGTCGGCGACGACCAGCAGCCAGCCCGGGTCGGCGACCACGGCGCGGCGCAGGATGCGCGGGATCTGCAGGGCGCCGCCGCCGCGGCTGGCCCAGCGGCCGGAGACCACGCCGCCGACCACGTACTCGGGCCGGAAGCGGCCGCCGCGGGCCCAGGCGTCCTGCCAGGCCCAGCCGTGCGCGACGTGGATCCGGGACAGCTCCTTGTAGCGGACCAGCAGCTGCGCGGCCGGGTGGTCGACGCCCTTGAGCTCCCAGGAGCGGGTGGAGCCGAGCTGGACGCCCGCCTCGGCGAAGGCGCGCAGCACCTGGGTGTGCGAGTCGGGGTTGAACGGCTTGGCGCCGAGGGCCTGTTGGAGGTCGACGGCGAGTTCGGCGAGGACCCTGGGCTGGGTGCCGGGGACGGTCGGGCGGGGGCCGAGCAGCTCGGTCAGCAGCCCGTCGTGGACGTCGGCCCGCCAGGGCAGCCCGTCCTGGGCCATCTCGGCGGACACCAGGGCGCCGGCCGACTCGGCGGCGACCAGCAGCCGGAACCGCTGCCGGGCGCCCTGGTCGGCGAGGGCGGCGATCCGGCGCTGCTGTTCGGCGTGGACGGCGACCACGGCCGCCAGCGGGTCGGCGCCGGGCGGCAGTTGCAGCCGGTCGGGGGCGAACAGCGAGTCCTGGCCGTCGTCGGCGTCGGCCAGGCCGGGCTCGGGCAGGTCCGCCGGGACGGGCAGGCCGCGCAGCCGCGCCCAGGCGGCGCCGAGCGAGCGGGGCGCGCCGAACCGGCCCTCGTGGGCCAGCAGCAGCGCCTCGACCAGCCGCAGGTCGTGGCAGCGGGCGAGCCGGTCGGGCAGCCGCGGCAGCAGCGGGGCGTACCCGGAGTCGGCGGCGGCCCAGACCCAGCGCGGGCGGTCGGCGGACTCCCGGGCGGCGACGGCGGTGGCGAGGTCGCGGACGGCCTCCGGCGGGCCGAGCGGGGCGCCGGCGTCGTCCAGCGGCCGGAGCCGGCCGCCGGGGCCGTGCGGGTCGGGCGCGAGGGCGATCCTGGGTGCCACGGGGCTGCTCCTCTCCGGCGCGCGGTCGGGCGTGCGGGGACGGGTACGGGGGGCGCACCCGCGGGCGGGCGCGCCGCGGCCCGCGACCGACGGGTCCGCGCGTCGACGGTAACCGGTGGGTACGACAAGGAAACGCAGGCGGGCACGGAGAGGGGAGCCGGAGGGGGCGGCGGCGGGGCGCGGTGGGAGGGCGCGGCGACGGGCGGGCTCGCAGGAACCTGCAACGCCGGTAAAGCACATGGGCAGGGCGGGGGACACGGCGTAGGGTTCGCGAAATGACCGAGAACCCGTTCTTCCAGGCCAGCCCGCTGGTCTACGAGCTCCCGCCGTTCGCCGAGATCCGCGAGGAGCACTACCTGCCCGCGTACGAGCGGGGCATGGCCGAGCAGCTCGCCGAGATCGCCGCGATCACCGCCGACCGGAGCCTGCCGACCTTCGAGAACACCCTGGTGGCCCTGGAGCGCTCCGGCGAACTGCTGAGCCGGGTCGACGCGGTGTTCCGCAACCAGTCCTCCTCGGACACCACCGACGTGCTGGACGAGGTGGAGGCGAAGGTGAGCCCGCTGCTCGCCGCCCACCACGACGCGATCCACCTGGACCTCGCGCTGTTCGCCCGGATCGAGGCGCTGTACCGGGACCGCGCCGGGCTCGGCCTGGACCCGGAGTCGCTGCGCCTGCTGGAGCGCCGGTACACCACGTTCGTCCGCTCCGGTGCCCGGCTGGGCGCGGCCGAGCAGGCCCGGCTGCGCGAGCTGAACGCCGAACTCGCCGCGCTCGGCACCACGTTCCAGCAGAACGTGAACGCCGCCACCCGCTCCGCCGCGCTGGTCGTGGACTCCGCCGAGGAGCTGGCCGGGCTGTCCGAGGGCGCCGTCGCCGGGGCCGCGGAGAACGCCCGGGTGCTCGGCCGCCCGGGCTCGTACGTGCTGAGCGTGCGGAACACCTCGGGCCAGGCCGAGCTCGCGCAGCTCACCGACCGCTCGGTGCGCGAGCGGCTGCTGGCCGCCTCGCTCGGCCGGGGCGCCGAGGACAACGGCCCGCTGGCGATCCGGATGGCCGGGCTGCGCGCCGAGCGGGCCGAGCTGCTGGGGTACCCGAGCCACGCCGCGTACGTGGTGGCGGACGAGACGGCCGGCACCGTCGAGGCGGTCTCCGGCCTGTTGTCCCGGCTGGTCGGCCCGGCCGTGGCGATGGCCCGGCGGGAGGCCGAGGAGCTGGCCCGGGTGGCGGCCGCGGACGGCGTCGGGCAGATCGCCGCGCACGACTGGGCGTACTACTCGGAGAAGGTCCGGCAGAGCTCCTACCAGGTGGACGCGACGGTGCTGCGGCCGTACTTCGAGCTGGAGCGGGTGCTGCGGGACGGTGTGTTCTTCGCCGCGAACCTGGCGTACGGGGTGAGCTTCACCGAGCGGCCGGACCTGACGGCCCACCACCCGGACGCGCGGGTCTTCGAGGTGTTCGAGGAGGACGGCACCGCGCTGGGCCTGTTCATCGGGGACTTCCACGCCCGGGCGTCCAAGCGCGGCGGCGCCTGGATGGACGCGCTGGTGGCCCAGTCCGGGCTGACCGGGCGGCGCCCGGTGGTGCTGAACAACCTCAACATCCCGCGCCCGGCGCCCGGCGAGCCGGTGCTGATGGACTGGGACGAGGTGCGCACGCTGTTCCACGAGTTCGGGCACGCGCTGCACGGGCTGTTCTCGGACGTGCGCTACCCGCTGTTCTCCGGCACCTCGGTGCCCCGGGACTTCGTCGAGTTCCCCTCGCAGGTCAACGAGATGTGGATGGTCCGGCCGGAGGTGCTGGCCAACTACGCCCGCCACCACGCGACCGGGGAGCCGCTGCCGGCCGAGCTGGTCGAGCGGATGACGGCGGCGGAGGGCTTCGGGCAGGGCTTCCGGACGGTGGAGTACCTGGCGGCCACGCTGCTGGACTGGGCCTGGCACACGGTGCCGCGGGGCGAGCGGATCGAGGACGCCCAGGAGTTCGAGGCGCGGGCGCTCGCGGCGGCCGGGGTCGCGGTGGACGCGATCCCGCCGCGCTACCGCACGACGTACTTCCAGCACGTCTTCTCCAGCGGGTACAGCGCGGCGTACTACGCGTACATCTGGTCGGAGGTGCTGGACGCCGACACCGTGCAGTGGTTCGGGAGCAACGGGCGCCCGGTGCGGGAGAGCGGCGAGCTGTTCCGGCGGGAGCTGCTGGCGCGCGGGTTCAGCCGGGATCCGCTGGAGTCGTTCCGCGCGGTGGTCGGCCGGGCGCCGGAGACCGGGCCGCTGCTGGCCCGCCGGGGGCTGGTTTGAGCGATCCGGCCGCGGCGCTCGGCGGGAGGTCCGTCGGGAGGTGCGGCGAGGGGCCCGGCGGGCGGTTCAGCGAGGCGTGAGCGTGACCGTCACGGTCGTGCCCGGGCGGGCGTGGGGGAGCCGGACGCGGACGGTCCCCGCGCGCCCGCCCGTCGGCTGCTCGACCTCGGTCCGGGCGCCGGCCGGGGTGACGGCCACCGTGGCCCCGCGCGGGAACGCGGCCGGGGGCAGCAGGAGTTCGCCGGCGCGTCCGGTGCCGTCGGCGCGCCAGCTCACCGTGGTGCCGGTCGTCCGGACGGCCGAGCCCGCGACGGCCACCGGGTACGGACCGAAGACGGGTCCGTCGCCGGGGGCGGGGCGTCCGGCCGGGTCGAGCGCGCAGTAGCCGCCGTCGCCCCGGCACCAGTACCACATCGTCCAGCCCTCGGCGAAGCCGTCCATCGCGGCGACCTGGCGGCGGACCAGCTCGGTGTTGCCCGGGGTGCGGGAGTCCGGCGGGCCCCACTCGCCGACCAGGACGGGCAGCCGGTGGGCGGCCGGGTAGCCGGTGATCGCGGCGGTGTACCGCTCCACGAAGCCGCCGGACGGGTCCCAGTCGGCGCCGCCCTCGACCGCGGTGTCGTAGAAGTGCGGCGCGTAGCCGAGCCGAGGTGCGCCGGGGCGCGGGTCGGTGAAGCCGGGCAGCCGGGTGGGCACGCCCTGGCCGACCAGGACGGTCGGTTCGACGAACAGCCAGGCGCGGGAGTCGGCCCGGCGCACGGCGGCGATCAGGCGGCGGTACATGCCGGGGAGCCGGTCCTGCTCCAGGGCGGCGGAGGCGGCGGCCAGCACGGCCGGGTCGCTCGGGTCGCCGTCCACCGGGCCGAACGGCTCGTTGAACAGGTCGTATCCCAGCAGAGAGCGGTGGCCGCGCAGTTCGCGGGCGAGCCGGGTGTAGAAGTCGGCCTGCCAGGAGCGCAGGTCGGGGTCGTCGTAGAGGTGGCGGAAGGCGGCCTGGACGGCGGGCTGGAAGTAGCCGGCGAACCAGTCGTCCGGGTCCGGGGTGAACGGCAGGCCGTCGTCCCGGGTGGCCCAGGCGGGGACGCCGTTGTCGCCGCCGACGAACTTCGGCCCGTAGACGTCCTGGTGGAAGTCGACCAGGACCAGCAGGCCCAGCCGGTCGGCGCGGTCCAGGAGCCGCTGGACGCGGCGCAGTTCGGTGGGGTCGAGGCGGCCGCGTTCGGGTTCCAGTCTGGTCCAGGAGACCGGCAGCCGGACCAGGGTGAAGCCCTGGGCGGCGACCGAGTCGAGGTCGGCCGGGGTGGCCTCGGCGTACTTGTCGAGGTTGAAGCCGCGCAGCAGGAGCCGGCGCCCCT
This sequence comes from Kitasatospora sp. NPDC036755, assembly GCF_040636595.1. Classification (NCBI taxonomy): domain Bacteria; kingdom Bacillati; phylum Actinomycetota; class Actinomycetes; order Kitasatosporales; family Streptomycetaceae; genus Kitasatospora; species Kitasatospora sp. NPDC036755. Next base: position 11,393 of record NZ_JBEZUT010000132.1, on the reverse strand, counting down.
GGGCGTCGGTGAGGGCGGTGCGGCCGTCGGCGGCGGTGGCGGTGCCGGTGGGGAAGCGGTCGGCCGGCCCGCCGTGGGCCGAGGCCGGGACGGCGGTGGCGGCGGGGGTGAGGGCGGCGGTGGCGGCGAGCAGCAGGGCGGTGGCGGTGCGGCGCAGGCGCATCGGGGACCTCGCACGGCGGGGGGTGGGGGTGGGGCCCGATGATGCCCGGACTGCCGTGCACCGCACAAGAGTTCAGTCGCCGGAGGGTTCGGCTCCGGGGCGCCGGCCGGTTCGGCCGCGGCTCAGTCGCCGGAGGGTTCGGGCGCGGGCGGCAGGACGGCGGTCGGCAGGTCCGCGGCGGCGGCCAGCCGGCCCCAGAGCAGGTCGGCGAGCGCCTGCACCATCCGGGTGCGCGAGCAGGGCTTGCTCTCCAGCCACCAGTCCCCGGCGGCCAGCACCATGCCGGTGATGCCCCGGCCCCAGGCCTCGGCGAGCAGGTCGCGGTCGGCGCCGAGGTCGACCTGGCTCTGCACGGCCCGGGTGATCTCCTCGGCGATCTGCTTGAGCGCGGGGGCGAGGGCGTTGCCGGCGCCGCTCGGGTCGCCCGGCTCGGGGTGGGTGAGCAGCCGGTAGACCTGGGGGCGGGACTCGATCCCGGCGAGGTAGGTGTCCAGGACGTGCTCGACCCGGTCGCGGCGCTCCAGCGGCTCGGCGAGGGCGGCCCGGACGGTGGCCAGCAGCCCGCTGGTGTGACGCTCGGTCAGTGCTCTGATCAGGCCGTTCCGGTCGCCGAAGTGGCGGTAGAGGATCGGCTTGGTGATGCCGGCCTCGGCGGCGATGGCGTTCATGCTGGCGCCCGGCCCGTCGCGTTGGATGACCCGGTCGGCGGCGTTGAGCAGCTGCTCGCGGCGGGGCTCTCGGGACATGCGCTGCTCCTCGGGTTCGGGGTCTGTCCGGCCGTTGACACCGGTTACCAATCAGTAGCAGACTCCGACGATGTTACCCGAGGTAACACCCCGGTCGGCCGCACACGTCTTCGGAGGAAAGCACCATGAGCAGCACGTTCTCGCTGGACCCGGGCGCGGACCAGCTCGCCGTACGCGACTGGCTGCACGGCTTCGCCGCCGACGTGATGCGCCCCGCCGCGGCCGAGTGGGACGAACGCGAGGAGACCCCCTGGCCGGTCATCCAGGAGGCCGCCAAACTGGGCATCTACTCGCTGGACTTCTACGCCCAGCAGTACTTCGACCCCTCCGGCGTCGGCATCCCGATCGCCATGGAGGAGCTGTTCTGGGGCGACGCCGGCATCGGGCTGTCCATCGTCGGCACCACCCTGGCCGCCGTCGCGGTGCTGGCCAACGGCACCGACGAGCAGATCGGCACCTGGACCCCGCAGATGTTCGGCACCCCCGAGGACGTCAAGGTGGCCGCCTTCTGCTCCTCCGAGCCGGACGCCGGCTCCGACGTCTCGGCGCTGCGCACCCGGGCGGTGTACGACGAGGCCAAGGACGAGTGGGTGCTGAACGGCACCAAGACCTGGGCCACCAACGGCGGGATCGCCGCCGTCCACGTGGTGGTCGCCACCGTCGACCCGGAGCTCGGCGCCAAGGGCCAGGCCTCCTTCGTCGTCCCGCCGGGCACCCCGGGGCTGAGCCAGGGCCAGAAGTTCAAGAAGCACGGCATCCGCGCCTCGCACACCGCCGAGGTGGTGCTGGACGGCGTCCGGGTGCCCGGCAACTGCCTGCTCGGCGGCAAGGAGAAGCTGGACGAACGCCTCGCCCGGGCCCGCGAGGGAGTCCGGCGCCCGGGCGGCAGGGGCAACGCGGCGATGGCCACCTTCGAGGCCTCCCGCCCGGCCGTCGGCGCGCAGGCGATCGGCATCGCCCGGGCCGCGTACGAGGTGGCACTGGACTACGCCGGGACCCGGGAGCAGTTCGGCCGGCCGATCATCGACAACCAGGGCGTGGCCTTCCAGCTCGCCGACATGAGGACCCGGATCGACGCGGCCCGGTTGCTGGTGTGGCGGGCCTCCTGGATGGCGGTCAACAACCAGCCGTTCACCGCCGCGGAGGGCTCGATGTCCAAGCTGTACGCGGGCGAGACCGCCAAGTACGTGACCGCGCAGGCGATGCAGATCCTCGGCGGCAACGGCTTCACCCGGGAGTACCCGGTGGAGCGGATGCACCGGGACAGCGCGATCTACTCGATCTTCGAAGGGACCAGCGAGATCCAGCGGCTGGTGATCGCCAGGGCGATCTCGGGGGTGCCGATCCGCTGACCGGGCGATCCCGGGGCGGCCGGCCGCCCCGGCCGACTGGCTGGCCCACCGCGCCGGTCGGTCGGCGCCCGGCCCGTCAGCGGGCCAGCCAGAAGGTGAGCCCGGCGGTGAGAGCGCCCACCACCGTGCCGACGACCGTCTGCGCGGTGGTGTGGTCCCGCAGCACCACCCGGGACCACCCGATCAGCGGGACCAGCGGGGAGAGCAGCAGCCAGAGCGGGCCGAGCGCGATGGCGAGGCAGACCACCGCGCCGGTGGCCACGGCGGTGTGCACGGAGACCTTCCACCAGGCGGTGATCACCAGGATCGGGACCAGCGAGGCGAACATCGCCAGCACCAGGGCGGTCAGGTCGGCCGGGGCGTCCAGTCCGATCATCACCGCGAAGCTGAGCAGCACCGAGCCCATGATGAGCGGGAAGACGGTCATCCGGCGCTTGCGCTGCCCGACGTGGCGGTCCGCCACGGTGCCCTTGCGCATGCCCTGCCGGATGATCAGGGTCGGGACGACGGCGGCGAACAGGACGGCGAACAGGGCCCAGCCGATGCCGGTCCAGCCGTAGCGGAGGCCGCCGAGCAGCGGGAGCAGCACGAGGATCACGTTCTTCGGCTCCAGGCCGTCGGTGATCCGGCGGGCCCAGGCCGTCCGGCCGGTGGAGGTGGGGGCGGCCTCGGCCTCGGTCGTCATCGGGGTGGGTGCTCCGGGGGGTGCGAGGGGCGGACGGGATCTGGTCGGACGATCGTACGGGGACCGGTCCGACCGTCTCCGCGGGCCCCGGCTCGGGGCCGGGCCTGTTCGGAGCCGGGCGCCGGCTCAGAACCGGGCTGGGCGGCCCTCCAGGAAGGCGGTCAGGCCCTCGCGGACGTCCGAGCCCTCCCGGGAGCGGAGCAGCCAGGGGGCCAGGACCTCGTCGGCCCGCTCGGGCGGGGCGTCCAGGACGGTCTTGGCCGCGCCGATGGTCAGGGTCGAGCGCCGGGTCAGCAGCCGGGCGAAGTCCAGTGCGGCGGCGTCGAGTTCGGCGTCCGGCAGGACACGTTCGGCCAGGCCGAGCGGCAGCGCGTCCCGGCCGCTCACCAACTCGCCCGAGAACAGCAGGTACTTGGCCCGGGCCGGGCCGATCAGCCGGGACAGCCGTACGGTCGGCACCGCGGAGTAGACCACGCCGAGCTTGGCCGGGGTGATCCCGAGCCGGGCGTCCTCGGCGACGAACCGCAGGTCGCAGGCGACGGCCAGCTGGCAGCCGCCGCCGACGCAGGCGCCGTGCACCACGGCGAGGGTCGGGTGCGGGAAGGCCGCCAGCGCCTCCTCGGCGGCGACGTTGGTCGCGTGGTAGGCCTCCGCGCGGTCCGGATCGCCGTACACCTCGGAGAGTTCGGCGATGTCCGCGCCGGCGCTGAAGGTGTTGCCGGCGCCGGTGAGCAGCAGTGCGCGCACGCCCGCGTGGCCGGCCAGCTGCTCCAGGACCTTGGGCAGCGCCTGCCACATCGCCAGGGTCACCGCGTTGCGGCGGTGCGGGCGGTCGAACTCCAGGACCGCGACGCCGTCCTCGCCGACGTGGGCGTTGAGGCCCTCGGCCTGTGCGGGCAGGGCGGAGCGGTCCCGCGTGAGCAGCGGCTGGTCCATGCGCACCTCCGGTCGGTCGTGGTGCGCCCAACTCTCTCAGGAGGCGCGGGTGCAGTAGTCGCCGAGGCCCTGTTCGAGCAGGGCGAAGGCGCGGCGGGCCTCCGCCAGCGCGATGGGCAGGGCGTCGGCGGCGCGCTCGCCGTCGAGCATCCGCCGGTGGTTGGCGGCGATCAGCGCGACCCGGACGGCCAGCAGCTGGGCGGTGGCGACCCGGGCGGTCAGCTCGTCGTGGGCCGGGTCCTGGGCGAGCAGTTCGGCGGACAGCGCGGCGTGCGCCAGCAGGTCGAAGCCGTGGGTGGCACGTGCGGTCAGCGCCGGGGTGCGGTGGATCAGCCGGACGACGTCGAGCACGATCGCGTCGTCGTTCAGTCCGGCGGCCGGGTCGAAGCGCTCCAGCGCGGAGACGAACTGCTCGCGCAGCGCCGTCACCGCCGAGGCGCCCGGGGCGCGGTCGCGGACCGCGCGGGCCGGTTCGTCGAGGTGCTGCTCCATCGGGCCCATGACCAGGTCTTCCTTGGTGGGGAAGTAGTTGAAGACGGTCATCTTGGACACCTCGGCGGCGGCGGCGATCTCCGCGACCGAGACCTGGTCGAAGCCCCGCTCGGTGAACAGCGCGACGGCGGTCCGGAAGATCCGCATGCCCGTCTGGAACTTCTTGCGCTCGCGCAGCGGGAGCGCGTCGAGGTCGACGTCGGGGCCGAAGTCCTGTGCGGGTCGCATCGCCATGAGGGGACTGTACCAGGCTCAAATGTTGACCCGGCAGAAAGATTGGTCAGGATGAAGAATTGACCAGGTACAAAAAGGCTGCCATGGTGAGGACGTGCCGCCGGCAGCCCCGGATCCGGCGCGAACTCAACCGACCCTGGGGGGACTTGACCATGGCCACCGCCGCACCCGTACCACCCGGCGCCACCGCGCCGCCCGGCACCGCACCGGCCGACGCCGGGCCGCCCGACGCCGCGCTGATGACGCCCGCCCAACGCAAGGTGGGCATACTGCTGTGCCTGGTCACGATCGTGCTGGCCGTGCTCGACATGAACATCGTCTCGGCGGCCACCGTGCCGATCGTCCGCGACCTCGACCCCGTCCACGGCGTCGACCGACTGCCCTGGCTGATCAGCGCGTTCGCGCTCGCCGCCACCGCGCTGCTGCCGCTCTACGGCCGGCTCTGCGACTCCTGCGGCGCCAAGCACGTGCTCCTCGGGGCGGTCGCCGTCTTCACGCTCGGCTCGGCGCTGTGCGGAGCGGCGCAGTCGATGGACCAGCTGATCGCCTTCCGGGCCGTCCAAGGCGTCGGCGGTGGCGGGCTGATGAGCGTCACCATGGTCGTCATCGCCCGATTCAAGGAGCCGGGCGAGGGCTCCAACGCCAAGGGCAGCGCCATGGGCGGGATCGTCGCGGGGCTGGGCGCGTCGATCGGTCCGCTGATCGGGGCGCTGCTCACCGACCACGTCAGCTGGCGATGGATCTTCTACGTCAACCTGCCGCTCTGCCTGCTGGTGCTGGTCGGCGTGGCCCTGGTGATCAAACTGCCGAAGGCGACCGGCCGCGGCGGGCTGGACTTCCTCGGTTCCGCCCTGGCCGCCATATTCGCGGTCGGGCTGCTGCTGGTCACCGAGTGGGGCGGCAAGGACTACGCCTGGACCTCACCGGTCATCCTCGGACTGGCCGCCGGCACGCTCGCCGCGTTCGGCCTCTTCCTGTGGCGCCAGGCCGTCGCCGCCGCTCCGGTGCTGCCGCTGTCGCTGTTCCGGATCCCGGTGGTGCGGCTGGGATTCGCCGTCCAGGGCCTGGTCGGGATGGGTATGATCGGCGCGATCGTCCACGTGATGCTCTACCTCCAGCTCGCCCGGGGCGTCGCCCCGACCTCGGCCAGCCTCTACCTGATCCCGATGGCGGCCGGGATGACGGCTTCCGGGCTGGTCGCCGGCCGGCTGCTCTCCAGGGGCCGTTCGATGGGCTCCCTGCTGCTGGCCGGCGCGGGCTGCTCGGCGCTCGCCCTGCTGCTGCTCGGGCTGAGCGGGCCGACCACCCCGGAGCTCGCCCTGATGGCCGAACTCGCACTGTTGGGATGCGGGTTGGGTCAGTTGATCGGTCAGCTGCTGGTGGTGGTGCAGGAGGCCGCGCCGCCGCACCAGCTGGGCGTGGCGACCACCGGCATCCGGTTCTTCCAGAACCTCGGCAACGCGCTGGGTGCGGCGGTCTTCGGCACCGTGCTGGTGCGGGTCTTCGCGGACGGGGAGCAGGGCCGGCCGCTCGGCGCCGTCCGGACGCTCACCGGGGCCGCGCGTGAGCACGCGGTGCGCAGCTTCACCGAGGCGGTGGACGTGGTCTTCCTGTCGGCCGGCGGGGTGCTGGTGCTGGTGGTGCTGCTGGTGTGGCGGTTGTGGGCGGTCGGCGGGCCCGCCCTGCGCGGTGGCGTGGGCCGGGACGGTGGAGGGAGCCCGGACGGCAGCTGGGCGGTGGAGTCGGTCACCGGGGGCGCGGGGGAGCGGTCGGTGGCCGGGGCCCGGGCGGCCTGAGGGGGACGGGCGCACGGCGGGGTCCGGTGGAACGGGGGTGTCCACGGCCCCGCCGTGTGCGCGGCCGGCGCGGACGCGGCCGGTCCGGCCCCGGGCCCTCGGCCCCGGCCGGGTCAGCCCTGGGTGGCGGTCGTCCACTCGGTGGCGAGGATGGCCCAGATCTCCTTGTCGTAGCGGACCCCGTTGTACGGGTACCACTCGCGCAGCACGCCGTCGCGGGTCATGCCGAGCCGTTCGGCGACCGCCCGGCTGCGGGCGTTGACGGAGGAGCACCACCATTCGGCGCGGTGCATGCCGCGGGTGACGAAGGCGTAGTCGAGCAGCTGCCGGACGGCGGCGGTGATCAGGCCGTGGCCCTCGCCGGCCGGCTCCGTCCAGGCACCGATCTCGCAGACGCCGGACTTGGCGTCGAAGCTCACGAACATGACGCCGCCGACCAGCGTGCCGTCCAGCCAGATGCCGTAGATCCGCTTCTGGTCGGCGGCCTGGCCGTCGGTGTAGCGCTGGAGGGTCGCGCGGGCGGAGTCCAGGTCGACCGAGAAGGTGGCCCAGGGGATCCACGGGTCGGTGTGGGCGCGGGCGCGGTCGAGGTGGGTCAGGAACTCGGGGGCCTGCCAGGGCTCCAGCGGGCGCAGTTCGGCGTTCTCGGTGAGCTGTACGGCAAACACGGGCGGGCCTTTCAGGGTGGTGCCGAGGTTGGCTGGACCATTCATAACAAACGTTTGGTATGTACGATAGCCCCCATGACACCGGCCCGTGGAGACCATGACGCCCGACGCTCGGAAGTCTCCGAGGGGGTGTGGCGGGTGCTCTCCACCCGGGGCTTCGAGGGGCTGACCCTGCGTGCGGTGGCCGCCGAACTGGGCGCCTCCACCGGGCTGTTGACGCACTACTTCCCGAACAAACGGGCGCTGCTGAGCCACGCGCTGGAGGAGCTGGACCGGCGCTCGCTGGCCCGCCCCCGGCGCACCGCCCCGGAGGACGGCAGCCCGCCGCCGGCCGGGCTGGCCCGGGTGCGGGCGTCGCTGCTGGACGTGCTGCCGCTGGACGGCGAGGCCGCGGCCGACAACCGGATCTGGGTCGGCTCCTGGGACCACGCCCTGGCCGACCGGGACCTCGCGGCCGCGCACGCGGGCCGCTACGCGCGCTCCCGCACGGCGCTCACGGAGCACGTCGTGGACGCCCAGCGGCTGGGGGAGCTCCCGGCGCACGCCGACCCGGTCGCGCTCGCGGCGGGGGCGCAGGCCTTCGTGCTGGGGCTGGTGGTGCAGGCGCTGTTCGCTCCGGAGGAGTTCCCGGCGGAGCGGCAGACGGAGCTGCTGGACGCCTATCTGGCCGGACTGGCGGGGTAGTCGGGGCTGGGGGTCGGGGGCCGGGGGCCGGGGGCCGGGCCGGGGGTCGGGCCGGCGGCTCGGGCCCGGTGTCGGGAGTGCGGGCGCCGGCGCGTTCGGGGGATGAAATCGCCGGGAATTCCGGTTGTTCCGATTGACCCCGTTTCCGGCGCCATTCCCGCGAAGGCCGCGGCACGTATCGTCACGGGTTATGCGCGGTGAGTGCGCGGAGCGGTTGGCGTACGGCATTACCGACCGGCCCGGAACGGACACGGAAAGTGTCGGGTACTGCGGTGGCCTGCGGAATTGCGAGGTGGTGCCCCCAGCAGGATTCGAACCTGCGACCTACCGCTTAGAAGGCGGGTGCTCTATCCGCTGAGCTATGGGGGCGGGACGGGCGGCGCCCTGGCGGGCGTGACCGTGGCCGGGATCGGGCTGGCGAGCGCCGGGCGCGCGCTGTTCAGGCCCCGTGCCCGAGGGCCGGGGTGGGGGTGGTGGGCCCTCGTCCTGTCGGGGACAGGATAAGGGTGACCGGTTCCCCGGCCGGGTGTGACGACACCGCCGTTGGTGTGTCGGTTCGGTGGAGCGGTCCGATAATCGCAGGTGAAGGCCGTGAGTGCAGCGGTCTGGGAGTGTTCGGCGCCGGACGTTGTGCAGTCGTTACGGGGCTGCCTCCTCACCCGTTATGGATTCGGCACGGAGAATGTGGCGCCGGCGTGCGGGTGGGGGGCCGTAATCACGCTTGCGTTGGTCGGATGACGTGCGCGGACGGTCGTCGGGGCGCGTTCCGGGGCGCGTTCCCCGGCGGGTCCCGGCGCGCGCCGACGGGGCGGCGAGCAGCGAGTTTGTTGTCATGGCCGCGAAGAAGTGGGGGGTGGAGTGACGGCCGAAGGCTGAAATTCACCCCTGCGGGTGACAACAGTTTCCACAGCCGTGAGTTATCCACAGGATTTCGGAACTCCGTGGCCGGGATTTCCTCCGAAGTGCACGCTCAAGGCGCACCGGTCGATTCCGTACGGTGCATCGGCGGGAACGGAGGGTGTGCCATGAGCGAGACGCACGTGACGGTGATCGGCAATGTGGCGACGGAGGTGAGCTACGGCGAAACCAATGGCGGCGTACCGATGGCCAGCTTCCGGCTCGGCTGCACCGAGCGGCGGTACGACCGGCAGCGCGAGTGCTGGGTGGACGGTGAGACACAGTGGGTGCGGGTGACGGCCTGGCGGGCGCTGGCGGTCAACCTGATCGGCTCGCTGGCCAAGGGCGATCCGGTGCTGGTGAGCGGTCGGCTGCGGGTGCGCGAGTGGACGGAGGGGGAGGTGAAGCGGAGCCGGGCCGAGATCGACGCCCGATCGGTCGGACACGACCTCACCCGTGGTACCACGGCGTTCCGGTGGGCGGCGGGGGCGCGTGGGCAGCCGCCGGGCGGTCCCGGGCCGGTCGGGGCGGAGGCCGGGAGCGAGGTGGTCCCGGAGTGGATCGTCAGCGCGGTGGAGGCGCGCAGGGGCTCGGCGGTGGCGCTCGGCGCGCCCCCGGCGGTGGTCGCGGCGGCGGTCGTGCGGGCGCTGCCGCCGGGCGGCGGGCCGGCCCCGGGGGAGCCGGGCGAGGTGGCCGGGGGGAGTCGAGGGGGTGGCGCGGCGGGCGAGTCGGGCTGACGGGACGATGACCCTTCCCTGTCGACAAATATGTTGATCGAGAAGGTTGTTGACCCCCCGCGTGCAATCCGACCGGATAACAGAAAACGATCCGCCGGATTCTGTCAGACCATCAGCTTGTGTGGGACTTGCGGCGGTTGATAACGATACAGATACGGAATCGTCCTGATTTCGCATGTGGGTTTCGGGACCTCCGGGGCTCAATAGGATTCGTCTGGTTCATACCCGCAGCGGTGCCACAGGGGGCACGCGCGGGACGGCAAGTCGGCGGGCCGCCCACTCGGTGCGGCCCGGCCCGGAGGGATCCCAGATGTTCCAGAGGCAGGGGCGGAGTCTGTCCCGGATAACCACTGTCATGCTCACGACCAGCTTGGCGCTGGGCGGTGGCCTGTTCGCGGCCGGTGCGGCGGCCGCGGCCGGCACCCCGAGCTCGGGCGTGACCGCGGAAGTCCAGAACGAGATGCTCGGCGAGAAGGTCGACGTCGAGGGCAAGGGGACGGTCGACGCCGGTCTCTTCACCCTCAAGACGGCCAACGGCGAGAAGCTCAGGACGTACTGCATCGACTTCGACAACCCGGTCTACCTGGACAGCGGCGCCAAGTACCACGAGGCGGACTGGGCGTCGAGCTCGCTCAACAGCAACGCGAACGCGCCCAAGATCCGCTGGATCCTGGACAACTCCTACCCGCAGGCGAGCCTGGCCTCCCTGGCCACGGCGATCCACGTCGACGGCCTGAGCGAGGCGGACGCCGCCGCCGGCACCCAGGCCGCGATCTGGAAGTTCTCGGACAACAAGAACGCCACCCCGCGCAACGACAAGGCCAAGAAGCTTCGCGACTACCTGGTCGGCGACGCCAACAAGGGCGTCGCGGCCGAGCCCAAGCCCTCGCTGACCCTCTCCCCGGACTCGGCCTCCGGGAAGTCGGGCGGCAAGCTCGGCCCGTTCCTGCTGAACTCCAGCGCGAACGAGGTCAAGCTGACCGTCACCGGCGACGCCGCGGACAAGGTCAAGCTGCTGGACAAGGACAGCAAGCCGGTCAACGGCAGCCTGGCCGGCCCGATCGGCAAGGACACCCCGCTGTTCCTGGACGTGCCGGCCGGCACCCCGGACGGCAAGGCCGCCATCAGCGCCACCGCCGAGGCCAACGTGCTCAGCGGCCGGGTCTTCATGAGCAAGGTCGACAACCGCGGCCGCCACAGCCAGACCATGATCCTGGCCGGCTCCACCAAGGTGAACGTCGCGGCCGACGCCAAGGCCACCTGGAAGCAGGGCAAGGGCGCGCTGATCGACAGCTCCGCCAAGGAGGAGTGCGCCGCCGGCGGCGTGCGGGTGTCCGTCACCAACAGCGGTGACGAGGCCGCCACCGTCACGGTCGGCAAGCAGCAGGTCGCCGTCCAGCCGGGCAAGACCGAGACCGTGCTGGTCAAGGTCGAGGAGAAGGCCAACTACGACTTCACCGTGACCGGCCCGAACGGCTACACCAAGCAGTTCACCGGTGTCCTGGACTGCAAGGTCGGCGTGACCCCGACCCCGGGCCCGTCCACCCCGGCCGCCACCACGGCGCCGTCCGGCACGCCGAGCGCGGCCCCGTCCGGCACCCCGAGCAACGGGGCTGGCCAGCCGGCCCCGGCGACCACCAGCGCCGCCCCGGGCACCGGTGGCCTGGCCCAGACCGGTGCCAATGACTCCACCCCGATCCTCGCCGCCGTCGCCGGTGGCCTGGTCGTGGCCGGTGGCGCCGCCGTCTTCGTCCTGCGCCGCCGCGGCCGCCACGGCCGCACCACCGCCTGACCGGCCCGAACCGCCTGACCGGCCCGACGGGCCGACCGGCCCCGACCGGCTGAACCGATCGAACCGCCCGAGCGGGCCGGGAGGCACTGACCTCCCGAGGCCCTGAGAGCGGCAACCGGCCCGCCCGGCCTGGCCGGCTCCACCAACCTCGTCCGCGTCCACCACGTGGGGACGCTGGACGTCTGAGCGGCCACTGCTCGGCGGCGCGGCC
>NZ_JBEZUT010000131.1:0-22413 GCF_040636595.1 Kitasatospora sp. NPDC036755 | reverse complement strand
GGCGGCGCGGCCGTGCCGCTCGCCGGCGGGCCGGCCGGCCCCGGCCGGGCTGGGTTCGGACCGGGCGGGCCCCGGGGCGTCCGTCCCCGGGTGCGGGGGTTCGGCGGGGAGCTCCTCGACGACCGGCCCGCCGGCCTCCCGGTAGCCGGCCCGCTCCTGGACGGTCGGCGAGAGCGCCACGAAGGCCGAGGCGAGGAAGAGGAACGAGCCGAGGCCGACGGCCAGCGGGAAGACGAACTCCATCGGGCTGGCCCCGCCGAGACCGGTGCGGGTCGGCTCCAGCCGGACGTGGACGGCGGCCATGCCGGTGTAGTGCATGCAGCTGACGGCGAGGCCCATGCCCATCGCGGCGGCCGCGGCCGCGTACACGTTGCGGATGGTGACGGCGGCCCAGAGCGCCGCGGTGGCGGCACCGACGGCGACGAGCACGGACAGCGCGACCGTTCCGGCGTCGTAGCGCAGGCCGCCGTGCATCCGGAGGGCGGCCATGCCGAGGTAGTGCATCGCGGCCACGCCGAGGCCGGTGGTGACGCCGCCGGACAGCAGGGAGAGACTGCGGTGCCGGCCGTAGCAGACCACGGTCAGGCCGAGGCCGGTGACCAGCACCGCGACCACGAGGCTGAGCACGGTCAGCGGCACGTTGTAGCGCAGTTCGGTGCCGTCGACGGTGAAGCCGAACATGGCGACGAAGTGCATCGTCCAGATGCCGGAGCCGATCGCGGCGGCTGCCGTGACCAGCCAGTTCCGCCGGGCCGGGCCGCTCGCGGCCAGACCGCGCAGTGTGCAGCGCAGCCCGAGGGCCGCGCCGGCGCAGGCCATCAGGTACGAGAGGGCGGGGGTCAGCCAGCCGAGGCTGAGATGGTTGAGGGTGCCCATGGGACCTCCGGTCGACCGGTCGGGCCCGGGGGCGGTACGCGGTGCGCCCGGGCTCCCCGGGCCGGGCGGACTGCATACGAATGGCATATGCCAACCGCATGTGCGCTTCCGGCCTGGGGTGCGTGGGACGCTATCGAGGGTCCGGAATCGGTCAGACAAAGATCTGAAAAGCTGCCCGCGAGGCTCGGATGGTGTGTTCGGATGAAGGGGTCCTGTGCCCGGAGGTCCGCGGGCGCGGCGAACACATGACAGCGGACAGATAACAGAGTTTGAAATCTGTCATCTGTCCGCTGAACTCTGTCAGTTGCACCCCGTTCGCCGAACAGCACCGGTCACCGACCGCCAGTTGTCGACAGCTTCCCGCCGGCCTCTCGCCCGTCAGCCCTTCGCCGTGACCCTGATCCGCATCGGGCTCGCCGCCCGCAGCGTGATCCCCTGGGCGAGCGCCACCCGCCGGTCCACGGCCTCCACCTCGAAGTCCCGCAGCAGCACTCCCAGCGCCAGCACCGCTTCCAGCATCGAGAAGTGCTGCCCGATGCAGGCCCGTGGCCCGCCCCCGAACGGGAACCACGCGTAGCGGTGCCGGATCCGCTCCGCCTCCGGCAGGAAGCGGTCCGGGTCGAAGCGCTCCGGGTCCTCCCAGTGGTCCGGGTGCCGGTGGGTCACCAGCGGCGCGACGACGACCTGTGCCCCCGCCGGGATCACGTACCCGTCGATGACGGTCTCCTCGACCGCCCGCCGCCCGCCCAGGGCCGCCGACGGGTAGAGCCGCATCGCCTCCTTCAGCACCCGGGTGATGTACGGCAGCGCGTCCAGGTCCGCCGCCGTCGGCGCCCGCCCGGTCAGCACGACCCGCGCCTCCTCCCGGGCGATCCGCCGCTGCTCGGGGTGCTTGGCCAGCAGGTGCAGCGCGAAGGCCAGCGCGGTGGCCGTGGTCTCGTGCCCGGCGAGCAGGAACACCAGGACCTGGTCGCGGAGTTCGGTCGGGTCCAGCCGCCCGCCGTTGTCGTCGCGGGCCCGCCCGAGCAGGGTGAGCAGGTCGTCCGCGCCTTCGTCGCCACCGTCCCGCGCTGCCCGTTCGGCCCGGGCGGCCCGTTCGGCGATGATCCGGTCGCAGACCCCATACAGCGCCCGCTGGGCCTCGGCACCGCGCCGGTTGGCGGGGGTCGGCCAGGTGCGCGGCAGGCGGACCGGAGCGTAGCCGCGGTCCTTCACGTACTCGCCGAGTATCGGGAAGCTGCGGTGGACCACCGCCACGGCCTTCTCCACGTCGGCGCCGAACAGGATGCGCGCGACCGCCCGCAGTGCGAACCGGGACATCTCCTCCGCCGCGTCCACCACCCCGCCGGGCACCGCCCGCCAGCGGTCGGCGAGCGACTGCGCCTCCTGCGCGAGCGCGTCCGCGTAGCCGTCGACCCGGCGCCGGGTGAACAGCGGCTGTATCATGCGGCGTTGGCGCTGGTAGACGGCATCCTGGCTGGTCAGCAGCCCGTTCCCGACACTGCTGCGCAGTTCGTCGTAGAAGGGGTCCTCCTTGCGGAAGTTGGCCGCCTCGCCGGCCAGCACCTGGCGGACGCCCTCCGGCGAGAACACCCCGTAGAAGTCGGCCCGCAGCCCGGGCGGCCCGGCCTGGAAGCGCACCACGTCGCCGTGGTCGCGCCTGGCCGCCAGATAGCTGCGCAGCGGGCGGCGGGTGAGGTCGAACAACGATCCGACCAGGGGGTTCCCGACCGGGACGGGTATCGCGGAGGTGGGGGCGGGCACCGGGCGGGGGGCCGGTACGAGACCCGGGTCGGGGACGGGCATGACTTCGGTGGCCATCGGCACTCCTTCTGTTCAGGGATGCGCCCGCCGCCTCTGGCGACGGGCAGCCGGCACCCGGGGAGAGCCGCGCCCGGACCTGCCCGGCCGGAGCAACCGAACCGTCCGACCAGCCGACCCGCCGAACCGATCGGACCGCCGAACTGATCGGACCGCCGGATCGCCGAACCGGCCGGACCGGTTGGGCGGCCACCCGGCCCGGACCCGGACCCGTCTCACTCGTACTCGGTGCCCCCCTTGCGGGTCAGGTAAGCATCGCCGACCACCTTGACGATCGCCCGCCCGCCGAGCGCGGGACTCCAGCGCTCGGCGACCGGCCGCACCACCACGCCCTCGCGCACGTGCAGTTGACGTCCGGAAACGGTCTCCTTGCCCCGGGCGAACCCCAGCACGGTCTCCGGATCGAACGGCCCGCGCCACAGTTCCGGAACCAACGGCAGTTCTCCGTCCAGGAGTTCGACTGCCGACAGCCAGTTCAGCCGACCGTCCACCACGGCCGACACGTCGAAGGCCGCGTAGCCGGGCCGCTCGGTGCGCGCCGAGGCGCCGTAACTCAGGTCCTGCACGCCCTCGCCGAAGACCTCGCCGAAGATGCCGACCCGCTCGGCCCCGAGGCGCTGCGCCAACCGGGCCGCCACCGCCGGGATGTCGTACGCGCGCACCGCCCGCCAGTAGAGGTTGCGGGTGGACTCGGCCAGCGCCAGCCCCTGCGCTCCGATGCCCTTGGAGGACACCCGCACCTCGCCGGTCGCCGCGACGTACGTGACCAGGCAGCAGCTGCCGTGCAGCTTCTCGGTCAGCACCACCGGCTCGCCGGGCTCGAAGACGTCGGGGTAGCGCTTGAGGTTCTCGATGTCGACCCAGGGCAGCAGGTCCGGTGCGCTGACCACGTCACCGCTCATCGACATCGGCACCGGCGGCTGCCACTTGACGACCCCGAGGAGTTCGGCGAAGTCGTCGCCGCGCTCGGCCGCGGCAGCCAGGTCGACGCCGGACAGGGCGGCGGGCCGGCAGACGATGCCCTGGGACAGCTCGCCGCGCAGCCGCACCGCCTTTACCCGGTTCGCCCGGGCCCCGGCCAGCTTGCCGGTCAGGCCCAGTTCCTCGATCAACTCCTCGGGGAGCACGGACTGTTCGGGGATGTAGACGGCGTGGTCCCCGGTCCGGTACGCGCCCTTCGCGACCACCGCCAGGTAGAGGCCGACCTGGGCGAGTTCCAGGGCGTCGGCGTTCGGGTGCTCCAGGACGATCAGCTTCTCCGCGGTGACGCGCAGCGTGGACATGGACGGACTCCTCCCCTTGGTTCGGCCGCGGCGGCGCATCCGACCGACCCGGCCGCGTGTACGGACGGCGACCACTCTGGCCGTTCCACGGCCGCCGGCGCGACGCCTTTTCCGCGCGCCCCGGGAGCGCCACCAGCCCCCTGCCCTCTCCCCCCGGGCCCGTTCGCGCCATCCCACAACAGCCCGGAGCCCCGCGACAGCCCGGCCCTGTGCGAACCGACAGGGGATTTATCGCTCGCATTTGCGGCACTATGATCGCCGTAATGGCCGCACCTGCGACCAGTCCCTCGCGCCCCTCCCGGCGCGCACCCCGGAGGGGAAGCACCGATGAGCACCCGTACGCCCACCACCCGCAGGCTCTCCGTCGCCGCCGTCGTGGCCCTCGCACTCGGCCTCGGGGTCACCGCCTGCGGCAGCGACGGCGGCACGTCCTCCGGTTCCACCGCCTCCTCCGGCGCCTCCGCGGACGCCTCCGCCGCCGGCAGCGGCGTGCCGAAGGCCTCCGGTACGGTCACCGTCTTCGCCGCCGCGTCGCTCAAGGAGACCTTCACCGAGCTCGGCAAGAAGTTCGAGGCCGCCAACCCGGGCACCAAGGTCACCTTCAACTTCGGTGGCAGCTCCAGCCTCGCCACCAGCATCAACTCCGGCGCGCCCGCCGACGTGTTCGCGGCCGCCAGCCCGGCCACCATGAAGACGGTGGCGGACGCGGGCGGCGCCAGTGGGCAGCCGGTGAACTTCGTCAGGAACACCCTCACCATCGCCGTTCCCAAGGGCAACCCCAAGCACATCGCGGGGCTCAAGGACCTCACCGCCTCCGGCGTCAAGGTCGCCCTGTGCGCGAAGGAGGTGCCGTGCGGGGCCGCCGCCCAGACCGCGCTCAAGGCCGCCGACCTCAACCTCACACCGGTCACCCTGGAGCAGGACGTCAAGGGCGCGCTCACCAAGGTCGAACTCGGAGAGGTCGACGCGTCCCTGGTGTACCGGACCGATGTGCGGGCCGATGCTGCGAAGATCGACGGCGTGGACTTCCCCGAGGCCGACAAGGCCGTGAACGACTACCCGATCGCCGCGCTCGCCAAGGCCCCGAACAAGGGCGGCGCCGCGGCCTTCGTCGCGTACGTCCAGTCGCCCGAGGCCAAGCAGGCGCTGACCGCGGCGGGCTTCCAGGCGCCGTGAGCGACCGCACCCCCGGCTCCGGGGCGACGCACCCGGGCCGGGACCGTCACCCGCAGGGCCGTCACCCGCAGGACCGTCACCCGCGGGGCCGGCCGCCGCGAAGCCGGCGCCCGCGAACCAGCCGCGTCCCCGTCACCCTGCTGCTCCCGGCGCTGCTCGGACTGGCGTTCCTGATCCTCCCGCTGGTCGGCCTGCTGGTCCGGGCGCCCTGGAGCGGCCTGTCCGAGCAGCTCACCAGCACCGCCGTCTGGGACGCGCTGCGCCTGTCGCTGATCAGTGCGACGGCGGCCACCGCGGTGTCGCTGGTCCTCGGCGTCCCGCTGGCCTGGCTACTCGCCCGCACCGAACTGCCCGGCCGACGGGTGATCCGGGCGCTGGTCACCCTGCCGCTGGTGCTGCCCCCGGTGGTCGGCGGTGTGGCACTGCTGCTGGTGCTCGGGCGGCGCGGCATCGTCGGCTCCTGGCTGGACTCGGCGTTCGGGATCACCCTGCCGTTCACCACCACCGGGGTCGTGATCGCCGAGGCGTTCGTGGCGATGCCGTTCCTGGTGATCAGCGTCGAGGGCGCGCTGCGGGCCGCCGACCCCCGCTACGAGGAGGCCGCCGCGACCCTGGGCGCCTCCCGGCTGACGGCGTTCCGGCGGGTCACCCTGCCGCTGATCGCCCCGGGCATCGCCGCCGGGGCGGTGCTGGCCTGGGCCCGGGCGCTCGGCGAGTTCGGCGCGACGATCACCTTCGCGGGCAACTTCCCCGGCCGCACCCAGACCATGCCACTGGCCGTCTACCTGGCCATGGAGTCCGACCCGCAGGCGGCCATCGCCCTGTCGCTGGTCCTGCTGGCGGTCTCCGTGGCCGTCCTGGTCGGCCTGCGCGACCGCTGGCTGTCGACGCCGTGACCCCACCCGCGCGCACCCCTCCGGACGGCCGCCCGAGCACGCCCCCGGCACTCCCCCCGGCACCACTCCCGACGTCCCCGGCACCTTCCCGGACACCTTCCCGGACGCCGAGGACGGACAGACCCGAACCGCCGACCACCTGGACGCCGCCCCGATGAGCACGGACAGCCGCCCCGAACCCGCCCTGGATGCCCGCCTGCGGGTCGAGCGCGCCGCGTTCGCCCTCGACCTGGCCCTCACCGCCGCCCCCGGCGAGGTGGTGGCCCTGCTCGGCCCCAACGGCGCCGGCAAGTCCACCGCCCTGCGCGCCCTCGCCGGACTGCTCCCGCTCACCGGCGGCCACCTGCGCCTGGACGGCCGACTCCTGGAGGATCCGGCCCAGCGCGTGCACACCCCGGCCGAGGAGCGGCCGGTCGGCGTGGTGTTCCAGGACTACCTGCTGTTCCCGCACCTCAGCGCGCTCGACAACGTCGCCTTCGGCCCGCGCTGCCAGGGCCGTCCCAAGCGCGAGGCGCGGGCCGAGGCGGCCGGCTGGCTGGAGCGGATGGGCCTGGCCGAGCACGCCTCGGCCCGCCCCGGCCGGCTCTCCGGCGGCCAGGCGCAGCGGGTGGCGCTCGCCCGCGCCCTCGCCGTACGCCCCCGGCTGCTGCTGCTGGACGAGCCGCTGGCCGCCCTGGACGCCCGCACCCGGCTCGATGTCCGGGCCCAACTTCGGCGCCACCTGGTCGAGTTCGAGGCGGTGGCGGTGCTGGTGACGCACGACCCGCTGGACGCCATGGTGCTGGCCGACCGGCTGGTGGTGATCGAGGACGGGCGCGAGGTGCAGTCCGGCAGCCCTGCGGACGTCGCCCGGCGACCGCGCACCGACTACATCGCCCGGCTGGTCGGGCTCAACCTGTACCAGGGCCGGGCCGAGGGCACCCGGGTCACGCTCCCGGACGGCACGGTCCTCGCCACCACCGACGAGTTGGACGGCCCGGCGTTCGTCGCCTTCCCGCCCTCTGCCGTGACGCTGTACCGGGAGCGGCCGCAGACCAGCGCGCGCAACCTGTGGCAGGCCGAGGTCACCGGGCTGGACCTGCACGGCGACCAGGTCCGCGCGGAACTGGTCGGCGACCTGCCGATGGCCGCCGACCTCACCCCGGCCGCCGTCGCGGAGCTGGAGCTGGCACCCGGCGTCGCGGTCTGGGCCTCGGTCAAGGCGACCCAGGCGCACGCCTACCCGGCCTGACGGCCTGCCGCCCCGTCGGCCGACCGGCCACCTGTCGCATCGGCCGGCCGGCCACCGGCCCTGCCTCGGCGGGGCAACCTCTGTGGCCCCGCCCCGACGGGATCACGCGGCCGCGATCACTCCGACGGTTCGACGAACCCCGACTCGTACGCCGCGATCACCGCCTGGGTGCGGTCCCGCGCGCCCAGTTTCGCCAGCACGCTGCTGACGTGCGTCTTCACCGTCTGCACGCCTAGGAACAGCCGCTCGGCGATCTCCCCGTTGCTGAGGCCGCGCGCGACCAGCCGCAGCACCTCCGCCTCGCGCTCGGTCAGCGCCGCCCGTTCCATCGCCGCACGGGCGGTCGGGTTGCCGTGCCCGGCCGCCAGGCGGCGGATCGCGGCCGGGAACAGCAGCGACTCGCCCGCCGCCACCAGCCGTACCGCCTGGGCGATCTCGGCCGGTCGGGTGCGCTTGAGCAGGAAGCCGTCGGCGCCCGCGCGCAGCGCCTGGTACACGTAGTCGTCGTTCTCGAAGGTGGTCACGACCAGGATCCGCGGCGGGCACTCCCCCGGTGCGCCGGGGCGCAGCAGTTCGCGGGTGGCCGCCAGGCCGTCCAGCACCGGCATCCGGACGTCCATCAGCACCACGTGCGGGCGCAGCGCCCGGGCCAGGGCGACCGCTTCCGCACCGTCGGCCGCCTCGCCGACCACCCGCAGGTCCCCCTGCGCCTCCAGGACGGCCCGCAGGCCGGCCCGGACCAGTTCCTCGTCGTCGGCGAGCAGGATGTCGGTCGTCCGGGCGGCTCCCGCGGCCGAGCCCGCCGTCACAAGATCGTTCGTCACGAGCCCAAGCGTAGGGGCAACCTGACGGCCAGCACCCACTCCCCGGCCCCCTCCGCGGCCCCGTCCCGCACCGGCCCCGCCGTCGCCTCACCGCCGAGCAGCGTGGCGCGTTCGCGGATGCCGCGCAGTCCCTTTCCTCCCTTACCCGTTGAGCCCCGGCCCGTTCCACCCGCCGGGGGCCGCGCCGGGCCCGCCGCCGAACGTGCCGACCCGGGCAGCCGGTTGGCGCAACGCAGCTCCAACCGGCCGTCCCGTACGGCGATCCGGATGTCGAGCGGCTCGCCGGGGGCGTACTTGAGCGCGTTGGTGACGGCCTCCTGGACGATCCGGTACGACTCGCGGGAGAGCACCCCGGGCAAGGTGCCGGACGGCACTTCGACCCTCGCCTCCACCGGGCCACCGGCCGCCCTGGCGGTGTCGAACAGCCCTGGCAGCTGGTCGATCCCGGGCTGTTCGGTGGCCGGGCCGTTCGATCCGACCGGGGACTCGCGCAACAGCACGAGGGTGCGTTCGAGGTCCTCCATCGCCTGTCGGCCGGTCTCCTCGATGACCTCGAGCGCCTTCGCCACGAAGGCCGGGTCCCCGACCTCGCGCGCGGCTCCGGCCTGAAGCACCGTCACCGTCAGGGCGTGGCCGATCGAGTCGTGCAGTTCCCGCGCCAACCGATTGCGTTCCAGCAGCCGTTCGGCCCGCAGCTCCGCCTCGGCCAGCCGCTCCGCCGGTGACGGGCCCAGCAGCCGCACCGCCATGGCGAGTTGGAGGCGGCCCGCGTACACCAGGAACCAGCCGAAGCAGAATGCCGCCGGCGGCACGAGCGGGAGGTACCAGAGGGCGTCCGGACCGGTCAGCAGGTCGAAGGCCCCGGCGATCCCGAAGACCACCGGGAACCCGACCAGCGAACCGAGCACGACCCTCCCGATCAGCCAGCCGGCCGTGCGCCGCCGGTCGGCCCAGGTGCGGGACGGCTCGGTGGCGATGTCCTCCTCGCGGTCGGGCACCAGCAGCAGCCGGGCCTGCACCCCCTCGGCCCGGCGCGCCGCCGGGATGAGCGCGGTGAGCGCGAGCAGCACGACGTCCAGCGAGACGCTCGCCACCAGGATCTCGCCGAGGCCCTTGTGGTACGTCCCCGGGTAGATCATCAGCACGATCCCCGCGAAGATCCACCCGACCAGCAGGTGCAGCAGCCGCGCGTACGTGGTGCCGGCCACCAGGGGCGCGAGGAGCCTCGGCACCGCGCGGACCGGTGCCGTACGGACGCGTGCCGTACGGCCCGGTGCCGAACCAACCGACGCCGCGCTTGCGGACACCGCGCTCTTCAGCGCTGCGATCTTGGACATTGGGCCATCCTGCCAGCTCACCCCCGGACGCCGGATCCCGCACCGGTCTCCGGTCGCCTCCCTCCCGGGAGGGAGGCGGCTCCCCGCCCCGGCGGGATCCGCAGCAGGGGGCCACTCCGGTCGAATGGAGCCACCGCCCGGGGCCCACCACGGAGACCCCGCCCGGCGGAGAACACCGAGACGACAAGACGTCGAG
This sequence comes from Kitasatospora sp. NPDC036755, assembly GCF_040636595.1. Classification (NCBI taxonomy): domain Bacteria; kingdom Bacillati; phylum Actinomycetota; class Actinomycetes; order Kitasatosporales; family Streptomycetaceae; genus Kitasatospora; species Kitasatospora sp. NPDC036755. The sequence continues at coordinate 12,773 of NZ_JBEZUT010000131.1, read as the reverse complement.
ACGACAGGACGAGGGGAGCCGGCCGTGATCGAGATCCAGGGCCTGACCAAGGAGTACGACGGCCGGCGCGTCGTCGACGACCTGACCTTCGAGGTCCGCCCCGGCGTGGTGACCGGCTTCCTCGGCCCGAACGGCGCCGGCAAGAGCACCACCATGCGCCTGGTCCTGGGCCTCGACCGCCCGACCGCCGGACACGCCCTGGTCGGCGGCCGGCCGTACGTCGAACTCCCGGACCCGCTGCGGACGGTCGGCGCGCTGCTGGACGCCCACGCCCTGCACGGCGGCCGGACCGCGCACGGCCACCTGCGCTGGCTCGCCGCGAGCAACGGGCTGCCGGCCCGCCGGGTCGACGAGGTCCTCGGCCAGGTCGGTCTGGCGGACGCGGCCGGACGGCGGATCCGGGGCTTCTCGCTCGGCATGCGCCAGCGCCTCGGGGTGGCCGCCGCACTGCTGGGCGACCCGCCGGTGCTGCTGCTGGACGAGCCCGTGAACGGCCTGGACCCGGAGGGCATCCGCTGGATCCGCACCCTGCTGCGCGACTTGGCCGCCGAGGGCCGGGCGGTACTGGTCTCCTCCCACCTGATGACCGAAATGGCGCTCACCGCCGACCACTTGGTGGTGATCGGACGCGGCCGGCTGCTCGCCGACGCCGCCACCGCCGAGTTCATCGACCGCCACGGCCGGACCCGGATCAGGGTCCGCGCCGTCGCCCCGGCCAAGCTCGCCGCCCTGCTCGGCGATCCCGGCCACGGACTCGACGCCACCGAAGTCGGCGACGGCGCCTGGGAGGTGAGCGGCGCCGAACCCGAGCGGATCGCCGCGCTCGCCGCCGCCCACGGCGTGGTGCTGTACGAGATCGCCGTGCAACAGGACTCCCTGGAGGAGGCGTTCATGCGGATGACCGCCGACAGCGTCGAGTACCGCGCGGAGGCCGCCGCATGAACGCGCCGACGCCCGCGGCGACTTCCGCCGCGACTCCCGCCGCGGCATCCGCCCTGGCACCCGTTCCGGCGTCCGCCCGGACTTCCGCCGTCGACGCCCTGCGCGCCGAGTGGATCAAGCTCGCCACCCTCCGCTCGCTCTGGATCACCCCACTGCTCGCCCTGGTGCTCACCGCCGGCATCACCACGGCCGTCGGAGCCGCCCTCGGCGGCAAGGACCACAACCTCACCGACGACCCCGGCGCCGGCATCTTCTACGGCCTCAACTTCGGGCAGGCGGCGCTGGCCTGCTTCGGCATCCTGCTGATCGGCCAGGAGTTCAACACCCGCATGATCGACGTGTCGCTCACCGCCGTACCGCGGCGCGGCCGGCTGTACGGCGCCAAGCTCGCGCTCGGCGCACTCGCCGGACTCGTGGTCGGCGCCGCCGGGACGGCGGGCGCCTTCGCCGGGTACGCGGCCACCGTCCCCGCCGACTGGGACGGACCCGCCGTGGTCCGCGCCGCCGCGGCCGGGGTGCTCTACCAGGCCCTGCTGGTCGTGTTCTGCCTCGGGACGACCGCCCTGCTGGGCAACCTCACCGCCGCCATGGGCCTGCTGGTGCCGTCATTCTTCCTGCTCTCGCCGCTGCTCAGCGGCGTTCCCGGGGTGCGCCGGGTGGTCCAGTTCCTGCCCGACCGGGCCGGCCAGTACGCCCTCCGGTACGCCGATGACCCGCTGGTCGCCTACGGCCACTGGACCGGGCTGCTGATCATGGCGCTCTGGACCGCCCTCGCGGCCTACGGCGGGCTGCACGCCCTGCGACGCGCCAAGTGACCCAGGACGCAAGGGACATGGAGCCAGAAATGGGAGACCGGAGATCGGAGCGACGATGAGCAGCACGACCCACGCCCTGCGCGCCGAGCGGGTCAAGTTCACCACCCTGCCCTCGCAGTGGGCGGCCCCGCTGGTCGCGCTGGCGCTGACCGTCGGCGTCACGGCGGCCGTCAGCGCCGCCTACGGGGCGAAGGACCACACACCGGGAGAGGACCCGGCCGTGGCGATCTTCTACGGACTGAACTTCGGCCACGTCGCCGTGGCCTGCCTCGGCATCCTGCTGATCGGGCAGGAGTTCAACACCCGCATGATCGGCACCTCACTCACCGCGGTACCCCGGCGCGGCCGGCTGTACTGCGCCAAGCTCGCGCTCGGCACCGGGCTCGGCCTGCTGCTGGGGCTGGCCTCCACCGCGGGCTCGTTCCTGGCCGTCGGCACCACCGTCGGCCTGGACCTCTCCACCCCGGGCCTGACCCGCAGCTTCCTCGCCGGCGTGCTGTACCACCCGATGATGGTGCTGCTCTGCCTCGGGCTGACCGCGATGCTGGGAAACTTCAGCGCCGCGCTCGGCCTGCTGGCCCCGATGGTGTTCCTGGGCACCACCTGGCTGGCCGCCATCCCCGGCGTTCGCGAGCTCGGCCAGTTCCTGCCCGACCGGGCCGGCCTGTACGCGACCCGCACCCAGCCCGAAGCGGGCGTCCACTACGGCCACTGGACCGGGCTGCTGATCATGGCGGTCTGGACCGCCCTGGCGGTCTACGGCGGGCTGTGGGCGATGCGGCGGTACGAGCAGAGCTGACGGGCCTCTGCCGGCCCGGCGCCCGGCGGCTGGCGGCTGGTTGGCGAACAGCGAACGCCTGACAGCGAACAGCTGACAGATTTCGAAATCTGTCAGCTGTTCGCTGTCATCTGTTTCCTGTCAACTGTTCGCCGCGCCCCATCGCGGGCCCGCCGCCGCCCGACGACCGGCAGCCGCCGCCCGCCACCCCGTCACCCCGTCACCGCAGCCCGGGGTGCTCCGCGATCACCGTGCAGCTGCCCGGGGCGATCTCGGTGAAGCCCGCGTCCTGGACCACCGGCAACCCGCTGCGGACGAGCTCCTCCCACGCGTCCGGCGAGGCCGTCCGCACCGCGAGCGCGAAGCCGGCCTCGGCCCACTCCTTGCGCTGCGCCTCGTCCAGCCGCCACCACGCGAGCTGGGCGGCGTGCCCGGTCTGCGCCATCGTCTTGCCCGCGCTCATCTCCAGCTCGGGGTTGAGCCAGAGCACCGGCAGGCCGGGCTCGGGCGCCCCGACCTCGGCCGTCTCCTCCAGGTCCGTCCCGGACACCTGGAGCTTGGCGAGCTCCTTGGGCCAGCCGTCCAGCGGGACCGGCGGGAACACCCGCACCTCGGCCTCCCGTCCCTGCACCGTGACGCCCGGCAGCTCGCCCGCCCGACGCCATTCCCCGCCCCGGGCCCGCCGGACCACCTTGCGGATCCTGGCGTCCTCCCAGGCCGTGACCCGCTCCGCCCACTCGCCGTCCGCCTCGGTGACCCTCGGGTCGGCCAGCAGCGTGAGCACCGCCCGCGCCGAGGTCTCCAGCGCGTCCGTCCGGCTCGGCGGGGTGGCCCGCTCCAGGCGGACGAGCAGCGGCAGCACGTACTGCGGCCGCTCGTCGCGGTCCTCACGGTCCTCGCGCGACGGGGTGTCGCCGGGGCCGGCCTCGGGCGCGGGCGCCACCGGACCCGGAGCGGCGGAAGGAGACGGAGTGGCCGGGGCCGGAGAAGCGGGGGTCGGGACGTCGGAAGGATCGGAAGGAGAAGTCACCTGTCCAGGATGCCAGCACCGCCCCGGCCGACCAGGCCCGCCCCTTCCGCCACGCGCTCTTCCGCGCAGGCTCTTCCGCTCAGGCGCTCCTGCGCCCCGGCACTCGCCCCGCGCCCCGTCAGCGCCGGTAGCCGCGCTGCGGGTCCCGTTCCTCCGCGTCCTCGTACATCAGGAACCAGCCCTCCGGGTGGGTGGCCGCCAGCAGCAGCTCCGTGCGCTGCTCCGCCCCCAGCTCCGGATCGCCGTCGTCCGGTCCGTAGACGCCGAAGAGCTCGTCCTGGCAACCGTCCCAGTCGTAGTCGTAGAGGTCGGCCGGGAGGTCGCCCATCATGTCCGCCACGGACTCGGGCTGCGCGCCGAGCAGCGCCCTGGCGTCCACCAGGGCCATTCGCAGCGCGATCTCCTCGGCCAGGCAGCGCGGCAGCGGCCACTCGCCGAGCGCGAGGTCGTCGGCGAGGTCGTCGAAGGCCCGGGCCATCGCGCGGCGCCAGCCCCGGTGCATCCGCCAGGTGCGCTCGGGAAGCCGGGCGAAGACCGTCCAGTCGGCGTCCTCGCCGTCGGCGACCGCGTCGTCCCCGTGCTCGTCGAAGTCGTCGTACGCGGCGTCGGCGAGGCCGAGCAGCTGGGCGTGGAGCAGGCAGGCGGTGCGCGGGGTGAGCGTCCAGTCCGCTCCCGCGCCGCCGCTCTCCTCGTCCCCCTCCAGCGGGAAGAGGTCGGCGAAGTCCGGCGTGAAGTCCTCCGTGACGCTGATCTCCAGGGTGCCGCCGATCGCCTCGACGCCAGGGATGGCGGCCACCAGCCGGTCGGGGTGCAGCAGCGCACCGAGCGCCGCGTTGGCGTCCTCGGCGACCTCGCGCAGCAGTTCGCGGCGTTGGCCGGCCGGGTCGATGCCCTCGAAGTCCAGCTCCTCGACGGCCCTGATCGCGGCCGCGCGCAGGGCCGGCCAGTCGGTGATCCGCAGGCCCAGCACCACCGTCGCCTCGATCTCCTGCGCGCCGGAGTCCTCCGCCGCGCCCGGCCCCTGTGGATGATCGCTTCGCTCGCCCATGGGGCTAACGGTACGGCCTTTCGGTCGCCCGATCACCGGTCCGGACCAGCTTCCGGAAGCGTTCTCGGTCACCCTCCGGCCCCGCCTCTGTCACTCGGACGCAGGAACTTGGCAGGATGAGCCCCATGGCTGACATCAATGAGTACGGCGGCGGGCAGGGCCCGAACGCCGACGTCCTGGTCGTGACCACCAACGACATCCCCGGTTTCCGGGTCGACCACGTGATCGGCGAGGTCTTCGGGCTGACCGTCCGCAGCCGCCACATCGGCAGCCAGATCGGTGCCGGTCTGAAGTCGCTGATCGGCGGAGAGCTGCGCGGCCTGACGAAGACCCTGGTCGAGAGCCGCAACGAGGCGATGCAGCGGCTGGTCGAGCAGACCAAGGCGCGTGGCGGCAACGCCGTCCTGATGATGCGGTTCGACGTCACCGAGGCAGCGGACGTGGGCACGGAGGTCTGCGCCTACGGCACCGCGGCGGTCATCTCCCCGGTCTCCTGACACCTCCGTCGATCCCCCCTCTCCCCGATCGGCACTCTCCCCCGACGTGCCCCCGCTCTCGCGCCGGTTCACACGCCCCCGTTCACGAGTCCCGTTCGCGTCGGACGGGCGGAATCCCGACGGGAACACCCGCCCGCCCCGCGATGTTTCACCGGTGTGACTGTTTACGGTGCAACGAACAGCGTTCCGGAGCGGGTGGACGTCCTGGTGGTGGGCGCCGGACAGGCAGGACTGTCCGCCGCCTACCACCTGCGCCGCCGCGGGTTCGCCCCCCACCGGGCGGGTGTCGACGGCGGCTTCGTCGTGCTCGACGCCAACGCCGCCCCGGGCGGCGCCTGGGCGCACCGTTCGCCGTCCCTGCGGATGGCCACCGTGCACGGCGTCCACGACCTCCCGGACGCCGAACTCCCGCCGCCGGACCCGGACGCTCCGGCGCGCGAGGTGGTGCCGGAGTACTTCGCGGCGTACGAGGCCCGGCACACGCTCCCGGTCGTACGCCCGGTCGCGGTGAACGCCGTACGTGCCGAGTCCGAGCGCCCGGACTCCCGGCTGCTGGTCGAGACCGACCGCGGCACCTGGTCCACCCGCGCGCTGATCAACGCCACCGGCACCTGGACCCGTCCCTTCCTCCCGTACTACCCGGGCCGTTTCGCGGGCCGCCAGCTGCACTACGCCGACTACCGCGGCCCCGAGGAGTTCGCCGGCCGGCGGGTCCTGGTGGTGGGCGGCGGCGCCTCGGCGGTCCAGGTGCTGTCGGAGGTGGCCGCGGTCGGCGAGACCGTGTGGGTCACCCGCTCCGAACCCGTGTACCACGACGGACCCTTCACCCCCGAGTACGGGCGCGCGGTGGTCGCCAAGGTCGAGGAGCGGGTCCGGCAGGGCCTGCCGGTGCGCAGCGTGGTGAGCGTCACCGGGCTCGGCCCGTCCGTCGCCTACCGGCGCGCCGAGGAGCTGGGGGCGCTGCACCGCCGGCCGATGTTCGACCGGCTGACCGAGCACGGGGTGGCCTGGGGCGACGAGGAGCTGGCGGTGGACGCGATCGTCTGGGCGACCGGCTTCCGGCCCGAGGTCGGGCACCTCGCCCCGCTCGGGCTGCGGTCCCCCGGCGGCGGCATCGCCCTCACCGGCACCCGTGCCACCGCCGACCCCCGGGTCCACCTGGTCGGCTACGGCCCGTCCGCCAGCACCGTCGGCGCCAACCGGGCCGGGCGAGCGGCCGTCAACGACCTGGTCGGGCTGCTCGGCGACCCGGCAGCCCGGATCCCGACGCCTGGGATCCCGACGCCCGGCGATCCGGGGACCAGCGACCCGGGGGTCAACGGCTCGAGGAGCGGCGATTCCGGGGTGGGCGCCCCTAATGCCGGTGTCCCGGATGCCGGCGTCCCGGCCATGGTGCCCGCCATGGTGCCTGCCGCCGTCTGAGACTCAGCGGTCGTAGTCGACGGTCACCCGGTCGGTGACCGGGCGGGCCTGGCAGGTGAGGACGTAGCCGGCGGCCAGTTCCTTCTCCTCCAGCGCGAAGTTGCGCCGCATCTCCACCTCGCCCTCGGTGACCAGGGCGCGGCAGGTGCCGCAGACCCCGCCCTTGCAGGCGAACGGCAGATCGGGGCGGGAGCGCTGGGCACCGTCCAGGACCGAGCGGTCGCGCGGGAGGCGGAGCGTGCTGCCGCGGCCGTCGAGCACGACGGTGACCTCGCTCTGCTCGCCCGGAGCGCCGTCGGCGGAGGTGTCCGTCCGGTCCCAGTCCTCGTCGCGCTCCGGGAGCGGCTCGTCCTCCGCGTGGAACAGCTCCTGGTGCACCCGCCCGCCCGGCACGTCCAGCTCGGCGAGCAGCTCCTTCGCCCCGGCGACCATGCCGAACGGGCCGCACAGCCACCAGTGCCCGACGCTCCCGACGTCCACCAGGGCCGCCAGCAGCGCGCGGACCCGCTCCGGGTCCAGCCGGCCGCTGAGCAGCTCGGCGTCCCTGGTCTCCCGGGAGAGCACGTGGACCAGCTGGAAGCGGTCGAGGTAGCGGTCCTTGAGGTCGGCCAGCTCGTCCGCGAACATCACGGTGTCGCTGCGCCGGTTGCCGTAGAGCAGGGTGACGGTGGAGCTGCCGTCGGCGGCCAGCACGGAGGCGGCGATCGACAGCATCGGGGTGACCCCGGAACCGGCCGCGAGCAACACGTGATCGGCCGGGACGCCGAGTTCGGGGGTGAACAGGCCGGACGGCGTCAGCACCTCCACCTCCTCGCCCGGCTCGGCCTCGCGCACCAGCCAGCGCGAGAACAGCCCGCCGGGCACCTCCCGGACGGCGATCCGCAGCGGCCCGCCGACCGGGGCGCAGATCGAGTACGAGCGGCGCTCGTCGGTGCCGTCCACCAGCTTGCGCAGGGTCAGGGTCTGACCGGGACGGAAGGCGTACTCCTGCGCCAGTCCGTCCGGCACCTCGAAGGTCACCGCGACGGCATCCTCGCAGAGCCGCTCAACCCGGCCGATCCGCAACCGGTGGAAGGTCGGGCGGCGGGCGGGGCGGACTCCGGCCGCTTCGGGCCCCGCACCCGCGGCGGAGCCGGAGACGGAAGCCGGGGCGGAAGCGGAAGCGGAAGCGGGGGCGGAAGCCGGGGCGGAAGCCGGGGCGGAACCGGCAGCCGGGGCGGAGGCGACAGCCGGGGCGGAGGCGACAGCCGGGGAAGCGGCGGGGACGGGGGAAGCGGCGGGCATTCAGATCTCCTTGACGCGTTCGAACGGCTCGCGGCAGACCCGGCAGCGCCAGAGCGCCTTGCAGGCGGTGGAACCGAAGCGGGACAGCTCCTCCGTGTCGGCTTCGCCGCAGCGCGGGCACGGCACGGCGGCGTGCGCGGCCGCGGTGCGGGCACTGGTGCGGGTCGGGCCGAGGGTGAGCGCGACCGGCCCGGCCGGGCCGGCGGCGGAGGCAGCGGAGGCAGCGACGGAGGCGGTCGGGCGCGGCGGGGCGATGCCCGCCTCGGCGAGCTTGCGCCGACCCTCGGCGGTGATCAGGTCGGTGGACCACGGCGGATCCAGCCGCAGCCGCACCCGGACGTCCGGGTATCCGGCCGCACGCAGCCGGCGGTCCACGTCGGCGGCCATCTCGGCGACGGCGGGGCAGCCGGAGTAGGTCGGGGTCAGCCAGGCGGTCACCGCGCCGCTGCCACCGTCCACCTCGACCTCGGCAAGGACGCCCAGGTCGGCCAGGGTGAGCATGGGCAGCTCCGGGTCCGGCACGGCCGCGGCGACCGCCCAGGCCAGGCCGTCCGTCGTCGGTGCCGCCGAACCCGCCGCGCCCGCCGGGGCTTCCGGGCTCGTACGGTCCATGGCGACGCCGCCCGTCACCACGTCGCCCCCGGGTGGGCCCGGGCCACCACCTGCAGCTCGGCGAGCAGCGGGCCGAGCGCCTCGGTGTGCACACCGTCCCGACCGGCCCGGCCGAGGACAGTGGCCAGCGGCGGTACGTCCGGCACGGTCAGCCCGGCCTCGGCGAGGACAGCGGCGAGCGAGCCCAGCACCGGTTCGCGCAGGGTCGCCGGGTCGACGCCCGCCCGCAGCTCCACCGGGTGCGCGGTGAACAGCTCCTCCAGCAGCGGCCAGACCGCGTCCAGCCCGGCCTGCATCCGCTCGGCGGAGTACGGCGTGCCGTCTCCGAGGCGCAGTGTCCATGCGGTGGCGTACTCCCGGTGGTACGCCAGCTCCTTGACGCCCCGGGTCGCGACCGCGGCCAGCACAGGGTCGGGGTGCGCGCTCAACGCCTCGTACAGGGCGCCGCGCGCGGTGGCGAACAGCAGCAGTCGGGCGATCGAGTACGCGAAGTCGCCGTTCGGCGTCTCCACCAGGCGGACGTTGCGGAACTCGTGCTCCTCGCGCCAGTACGCCAGGTCGTCCTCGGTGCGGCCGGTTCCGTCCGCCTGGCCGGCCCGGGTGAGCAGCAGCCGGGCCTGGCCCAGCAGGTCGAGGCCCAGGTTGGCGAGCGCGACCTCCTCCTCCAGCTCGGGTGCCCGGGTGCACCACTCGGTCAGCCGCTGTGCGAGGACCAGGGCGTCGTCGCCCAGCATCTGGCAGTAGGCGGCGAGGTCGACGCCGTCCAGACCGGCGGGCAGCGCGGTGTCCACGCCGAGCAGCGGGTCGGCGAAGCCCGTCCCGTACGCCCAACGGCCCTCGCCCTCGGGGCCGGGTGTGGCGTCGGCGAGGCTGAGGTAGACGTGGTCGTCCTCGCCGGTGCCGGTTGTGGTGGCGGCGGTGCCGGTGGTGGAGGTGGTGTGGTCGTGCACGATGGCTCCCCCGTCAGATGTGCGGGACATCCTCGGGGATGTCGTAGAAGGTCGGGTGGCGGTAGACCTTGTCGCCGCTGGGTTCGAAGAACGGGTCGCGCTCGTCCGGCGTGGAGGCGGTGATCGCGTCCGAGCGGACCACCCAGAGGCTCACGCCCTCGTTGCGGCGGGTGTAGAGGTCGCGGGCGGCGAGCAGGGCCATCCGGTCGTCGGCGGCGTGCAGCGAGCCGACGTGGACGTGGTTCAGCCCGCGCCGGGGACGCACGAACACCTCGTACAGCGGCCAGCCGGCCTTGGACCCGGCCGGGGAGCCAACCTGGGGGTCGGTCACTTTCCGTTCTCCTCTTCGGTGGCTTCGGTGGTGCCGGTGGTGCCGGTGATGCCGGTGATGCCGGTGATGCCGGTGGCGTCCGTGGCACCGGCACCGGCACCGGCACCGGCGGCAGCTGTGGCACCGGCGGCTTCGGCGGCGCGCTTGGCCGCGTAGGCGACGGCCGCCTCGCGGACCCAGGCGCCGTCCTCGTGGGCGGCTCGGCGGCGGTCGACCCGCTGGGCGTTGCAGGGACCCTGGCCGTGGATGACCCTGGTCAGCTCGGACCAGTCCGGCTCGCCGAAGTCCCAGCCGCCGCGCTCCTCGTTCCAGCGCAGCTCGGGGTCCGGGAGGGTCACGCCCAGGTGCTCGGCCTGCGGGACGGTCATGTCGACGAAGCGCCGGCGCAGCTCGTCGTTGCTGTGCCGCTTGATCCGCCAGGCCATCGAGCGGGCGGTGTTCGGCGAGTCGGCGTCCGAGGGGCCGAACATCATCAGCGACGGCCACCACCAGCGGTCCACGGCGTCCTGCACCATCCGGCGCTGGGCCTCGGTGCCTCGCATCAGCGTCATCAGGAGCTCGTAGCCCTGGCGCTGGTGGAAGGACTCCTCCTTGCAGATCCGGACCATCGCGCGGGCGTACGGACCGTAGCTGCACCGGCAGAGCGGGACCTGGTTGCAGATCGCGGCTCCGTCCACCAGCCAGCCGATCACGCCGACGTCGGCGAAGGTGAGGGTCGGGTAGTTGAAGATCGAGGAGTACTTCTGGCGGCCGGAGATCAGCTTCTCGGTGAGCTCGGCGCGGTCGACGCCGAGGGTCTCGGCGGCAGCGTAGAGGTAGAGGCCGTGGCCGGCCTCGTCCTGGGCCTTGGCGAGCAGGATGGCCTTGCGGCGCAGCGACGGGGCCCGGGTCAGCCAGTTGCCCTCGGGCTGCATGCCGATGATCTCGGAGTGGGCGTGCTGGGCGATCTGGCGGATCAGGGTGGCCCGGTAGGCGTCGGGCATCCAGTCCCTGGGCTCGATCCGCTGCTCGGCGGCGACGACCGCCTCGAACCGGTCCTCCGGCGTCTGCGCGGGGACCGCCTCGGCCACCTCTGCTGTCACCACGGTCCCCTCTCGTGTCCTGCCCGGTCGACGCCCCGGGGGGCATCAACCGACTGACCGTTCGGTCGGTACCATTCTGCGCGGCGGGGTGGAGGGATGGCAAGGTGCGAAACAGATAACAGCTGACAGATTTCAGAATCTGTCAGCTGTTATCTGTCGGTTGATCTCTGTCGGTTGATCTCTGTCGGTTGATCTCTGTTCGCTGCTACTTGTCCGCTACTACCTGCCTGCTGCTGTCGCCGCTACGGCCCGCCGTAGCGGCTACACACCGCGCCGTGACCCGCGTACCGCGACCCACCTGGCAAGACGCGTCGGCTGCCGGCCGTCAGCGACTCACCGCCGGATCACCCCTCCGCGCGGTCGCGCAACCGGGGCAGCGGAACGGCGAGCAGCGCCGCCAGCAGTGCGATCCGGGGAGCGATCTGGTCGAGCCGGATGTGCTCGTGCCGGGCGTGCGCCCCGGCGCCCACCGCACCGAAGCCGTCCAGGGTCGGGAGCCCGCGCGAGCCCGGGAGGTTGGTGTCCCCCGCCCCGCCCGCGGGCGCGCCGTCCACCTGCTGGCCGAGCACGGCGGCGAGCGAACGCACGTGCCGCAGCAGCGGGTTGCCGGTCCGCTCGGGCCAGGCCGGACGGCTCGACAGCACCTCCGTACGGACCCGGGCCCCCGGGCGCAGCGCGGTGAGCCGGGCGAGGTTGTCCAGCGTACGGCGCTGCGCCTCGCCGGTGGCGAAGCGCAGCCCCAACTCGGCCTCCGCTCGGCCGGCGATCACATTGGCCCGCGAACCACCGCTGATCCGACCGGCGTTGAGCTCGGTTCCGGGCTGGCCGGCCAGGTCGCGCACCAGCACGAGCTGGTCCACCAGCTCGTCGACCGCGGACACCCCGTCGTGGGCGTCGTTGCCCGCGTGGGCTTCCCGGCCGGTCACGGTGAGCCGGACACGGGTGCTGCCGCGTCGCGCGGTCTTCAAGCGGCCGTCAGGGTGGGGCGGTTCTAGCCCCAGGACCGCGGCGGCACCGCGCAGTTGGCGCTCGACCAGGCGCCGCCCGTCGGGACTGCCCACCTCCTCGTCGGAGACCACGACCAGGCGGACGGCCCGGTGCGGGCGCTCGCCGAGGTCCGCGAGCAGCGCCAACGCGCTCTCCAGAATGGCGAGTCCGCCCTTCATGTCGACCACGCCGGGGCCGGTGAGCCGGCCGTCCTGCTCGGTCACCGGCCAGTCCGCGAGGGTGCCGACCGGCCAGACGGTGTCGTGGTGCCCCACGATCAGCAGGTGCGGCAGGGACTCGTCCCGGCCCTCCCACTCCAGGACGAGGTGGTCGCCGGCCGGTCCGGGCTCCCGCCGGGCGGTGGCACCGGTGGCGCGGAAGCCGGACTCCAACTCCTCCGCGAGGGCGTCGAGTCGGGGAGCGTCACCGCTGGGCGACTCGATCCGCGCGAGGTCGGCGCAGCGCCGCCGGACGGTTCCGGCGAGGGCGCGGGCACGGGTGCTGAGCGCCTGAGGCACCCCGGGCAGGGCCGTGGTGACGGCGGCGGCACCGGGGGCAGCGGGGATGGCGGGGGCGGCGACCCGGCCTGTCGAAGGCTTCGTGACCGAGGTGTTCGCCACCGCGGTCTTCGCCACCGGAGCCTTCGCGACCGACGTGTTGGCCACCGAGGTGTTGACCGCCGCCGTCTTGGCGACGACGGGATGGGTGAGGTCGGACCTCGAGAGGGCGGGCTTGGCGGCCGCGGCCCGGGTGACGGCCGTCTTGGCCACCGCGCTCGTCGCGGCGTTGGCCGTGGCCGCTGTGGCCTGCACCGGCGCGGCGGCAACCGTAGCAGCCGCGGCCACAGGGGCAGTTGCCGTTCCGGCGGCGTTGCCGGTGGTGGCTGCCGCGGTGGCGGTTGAGGTCGCGGCCGGAATGGTGGCCGAGGTGGTGGTCGCGGCGGCGGTGGCGGCCGCGGTGCGGGCCTCGCCGCCGGTGGCGGCCGGGACGGTGAC